>JAFGSO010000330.1 GCA_016934605.1 Calditrichota bacterium
AGGCAAGGGATGGGGTACTAAAAAAGAGAGCACTAAACATATTACCTCTATAAATATTTTTTGAATAACTATATTTAAAAAGATTTTTAGGAGCTAAGGCAATAATCATAAAAAAAAATAAAGCAGACCCGAAAATCATGAATTCTAGGGATGAGATGCGGCAAAAAAAAAATTAAAATATTCTCACATAATACATTCTTTTGAATGATTAACACATCTGAAATTACGCCGTGTTATCATGGGATTCATCAATCATTCAAGTTAGAACAGCCTGTCGTAGAATATAACTTACCGGCGGGGGGATCAGCCGGATCGGATTTGCTGGCGTAACTGTTCAGCTTGCCTTAATCTTTCCTCCATCTCAATCATCATCTGGTCGATTTCACTGCGGGTTTCCTCCCAGTCCCCAACAGATACATTATTCAGCTCTCCCAGTTTCTGATTGAGTCTCTCCCCAAGGAGCTCAAGTTCGGTAGCAACTGTCAGCAACTGCTGATTATCCTCTGGTTGCTCTTCGGCAATAGCCCGCAATTCAGCAACTTTCATATCAAGGCGATCAACAGCAGACTGGATTTTTTCCTGATACATGATTCGCTCTTTTTCAAACACAATTTTTTTCTGATCGCTCTGACAGAAAAAGCCAATCAATGAAATCAGAAATAGAATAAAAATTAATTCTGCAAAATATTTCCACTGTTTCATTATGTTTAACTCCTTTCAAATTCCTCCCTTCTCCCTTAATACAGATTATTTATCGGGCTTAAAATTCTAAAAATTTTACCCCGCATTCTTCTCATCGTTCCTGATTTCTTCCAGGGTCCGTTTTGTTAAAACCGATCTGGGTTCGGTACTGACCGGATTCCGCCGGGCATCTGCTTCATCGTCATTCATTTTGATCAGAAACCAGTTATCGCCTTTTCCCTTCTGGATAAGTGCATATCCACCGCTGATTTTCTTCCCTTTCAATTTGAAAACCACATGCCCATCATTCAGTGCATCCTTCATGGAAATTTCTTTTTCATCCTTCTTATTCATGCTTTCGTAAGTTCCGGCATCCCATACCATAACCGTCCCGGCACCGTATTGATCTTCCGGTATCACTCCTTCAAAATCGGCATAGTCAATGGGATGATCTTCGGTACGTACGGCAAGGCGTCTTTCGCTGGGATCAGTGGATGGTCCTTTGGGTACAGACCAGGATTTCAGAACATTATCCACTTCCAGTCTGAAATCGTAATGAAGCTGACTGGCATTATGCTTCTGAATCACAAAAATGGGTTGCTTTTTCCCGGATTTTTTTTTCGAGCCAAAAGGCTCGGAGGTTCGGTCGAAATTTCTTTTTTCGCGATATTTCTTCAGAAAATCAGGTTTGTCCATTACAGGATTCCTCCATTATGGATATGCTCTGGGTTGCGGCATTTCTTCGATATCTACACTCCATGAATCCAGCGTGTCTTTTACCATGGAAATAGTACCGCCTATTCTTTGCTTCAGATCATCCCAATTTTTGCTTTTCACGGTATCGATTGCTTCATACTGCGTCACCAGTCGTTCCCGCACATCCTGAAGCATATCAATTCGTGTTTTCAGTTCCCGCTGTTCGGTGGGAATATCCGGTTTAAGCCGCCCATGCAGACTTTCCAGTTTCTTATCGATTTGCAATAAAGTTTCATCAATTTTCTGACGGGAATCCAGTTTGGCTTCCTTTAAACCTTCCGGCTCCTTCTCGCCACACTGAATCAGGATTGCCAGCGTTGAGAGAGATAATAAAATCAGAAGCACTTTTTTCATGATGATACTCCTTCTTTTTTGTTGGAAAAATTAAAACATATGCTGTGTAGGGTTTTAATCTTCCTCCAGATCCACCTTCATGGATAAAAATTCCAGCAGATCTTTGAGGGAGATAATCCCCACCAGTTTTCCGTTATCCACCACCATGAGGCGGCTGTTTCCCGATTTCCGCATCATGGATAGCGCTTTTACCGCATCGGTATTTATGTCAATTGAGTTGTTATCGCTACATTGCTCTGCAAGTTCTCCAACCGTATGATTTTTTCGCTCTTCCTTTGGAATATTTTTTACCTGTTTCACATGAACACAACCCTTCAGGCTGGAATTGTCTACCACCGGAAAAAATTTGTAATGAAATTTATAAATGTAATCTTCAACCAGGTCATCTACTGAAAGGGACGAACTGACGGTAACCGGATCTTTCTTCATAAACCGGCTCACCGGTTCACCCTCCAGTTCCCTGCGCATCAGCAGTTGCTGATAGGACTGTTGAGAGGCCCCGCGGATGAACATTCCAATCAGAAACCACCAGACTCCGCCGATAAAATTACCATTGATGAAGCTGAAGACACCCAAAACGATTAGCACTATTCCAAATCCGGATCCGATGCGTGAAGAGATTCGGGTCGCCCATTTCAGATCATTTTTCCAGGCCCATAAGGCTGAACGCAAGACCCGACCGCCATCCAGCGGGAATGCCGGTATCATATTAAATGCAGCCAGAATCAGATTCAAATAGGCCAGATAGACCAGAACACCATGAACCGGCTGCGAGAACAATCCATTTCTTCCGATGAGATGAAAACCATAGAATACCCCACCGATAATGATACTGGCAATCGGCCCTGCTACCGCCATGAAAAGCTCGGATTTGGCGTTTTTCGGCTCTTCATGCATCTCAGCCACACCACCGAAAATAAAAAGAGTGATTCCGCGCATTGGAATACCGAAATTACGGGCAACCATTGAATGCGAAAACTCGTGGAAAACAATGGAAATAAACAGCCCAATGGCGCCGGCGACTCCCATCCACCAGTAAGTTGATGTAGAAAAATCTTTGAAATAGGCCGGGAACAACCCGCTGGCCAGCGTCCAGGTAATCAATACGGCCAGAATCAACCAGCTGAAATCCACTTTAACCTCAAATCCGAACAGATTGAAAATTTTTACACTTTTACCAAACATTTTTATATTCCTTCAATTTTATGGTTTTACCATCCGGCAGCGAATACAAAGCCAAATAATCCATCCTTTTCAGGACGCTGGAAAGGAATGGCATAATAGACCTGACCAACGATGTAACCGAGTAGATTAACCCGGGCAGCCAGTCCTGTACTGAATACCGGTATTCTTTTGTTCGATCTTTCTTTCCATGTGATCTCAGGCTGTTCATCCTGCGTCCAGGCCACCCCACCATCGAAGAAAGCGGCCAGTTCGGTTGGAAGGTATGGAAAATTAATCAGACCAAACTGCTGGGTGCCAAATAGGGGCAGACGTATTTCCGCATTGAAGATGCCAATTCGACTTCCGATCAACCGATCGTATACCGGACATCGATCCGGATTCTCCGGATCCGTACATTCGGCCGCATCTATTGAACCAATGCTGTAACCCCGCACCAGTGTTTCATATCCCAGAAACATGGGACTCAGGCGATTATCTTCGGCGTCTTTCAGATAACGTGCCTCATGATACAGGCGTAAGGCAAACGTTACCGGATTGGCAAAAAAGTAATGCCGGTAATCAGCCAGAAATGTCATGTACCGCAAAGATCCAAAAGTGGGTTGAACTTCAAAACGATATCTTCTTCCATTTACCGGAGACGTAAAACCGAAAAAGGAATAATCTCCCACGTATGCTGCCGAAGACTGAAACAGGTTCAATGCCGGCGGTCCACCCAGATCCTCCTTCCGGCGATCGACAATAAATCCTCCAATCGAAACAAATGTTTCACGTTCCTGACTAAAGGCTATCCGGGTATATCCGGTATTAAATTCAAGACGTCGGTTCTGGGAAAGCGGAAATTCCAGCCTGGACCAGGCACGCTGCACGAATATACGTTGAAAAACAACATCATATCTTGTTCCGATTACCTGCTGTCCGTTTACGTTAACTGTATCCAGGCTGGCAAATGTCCGAACACTCCGGTACGGGATATGGCCAATCAGGCCACCCCAGTTCAACCGCCGTTTCTGATTCATATAGACGGCCTGTCCGCC
>JAFGSO010000331.1 GCA_016934605.1 Calditrichota bacterium
AGCCAGAAGCATGCGGCCAGATATAAATTAATAACATATCTGATTTTATACCCTATTATAATGGAGTTCATGAATTATTCAGGCTAAAGAACTTTTCATTTTAATTTCTTTTTTTCTTGAAAATAAAGAATAAAAATAATATTTTTCTTTGTCTGATTATTCCACATAAATGTTTTGCCGAACCGAAATTTTAACACAGGTTCAAATGTTATGGGAAATAGCACGTCACCGGGATCCGCCTGGCAACATCCCGGCGGAAAACTGAGAGAAAGGGGTGCGCCCAGTCTCAGCGATACGGAGCTTCTGGCTATATTAATTTCCACCGGAATCAAAGGAAAATCTTCAGAGAAAATAGCCGAAGAACTGTTAAGTCATTTTAGTTCCCTGGAAAATCTTTTCAATCAACCCCTGGAAAATCTGTTAGTCATAAACGGTTTATCCGATGTTAAAATAATCAGAATAGCTGCGGCTTTTGAACTGGCAAGAAGGTTAGCAAACATTAAATGACATGTTTTTCTTTGTATTTCTGATTAATTTGGGTTTTAAACTGTATTGAAAATGATTTATATATTAATTTTCGGGAATATGAAATGAAATATAAAAAACCGTCTATTGTTGAAGCCTTATGTGAATTCAAATTTTTTCCGGGTCCGGAACCCTGGGATATTACCATTTTTGGTCAATTCAGAAATCGTGTCTCAGAAAAATTAGATGGTGAGAGAGAAACTTTGGAAAATGTAAATTTGCAGATACATGAAAATAAGCCCATTCCAGAAATTAGAAAAGAACCACAGATGAGATTCTGGACCAGGGATAAAAAAAAATTGGCACATGTATCCAGGGACCTGGTATCAGCAAATGTTTTAATGCCTTATCCAGGCTGGAAAGAATTCAAGAAATTTATTATATTGATTTTAAAAAAATACCAGGATGCAGCAAATCCTGGAAAAATCGGCAAGATTACATTACGGTATATCGATCGATTGGATTTGCCGGCTGAAAAATTCCAACTGGGTGACTGGATG
Source organism: Calditrichota bacterium (assembly GCA_016934605.1). GTDB lineage: Bacteria > Calditrichota > Calditrichia > RBG-13-44-9 > RBG-13-44-9 > RQOF01. The sequence continues at coordinate 1,026 of JAFGSO010000331.1, forward strand.
AATTGTGGAGGTAAATATTTACCACCATCGCTCGCGGAAATAAATGAAAAATTAATTTACAGATTTGTTAGACCGATAAACCGAAATAAACATTTGGGATTTAGTTTACGTTTAGTATGCACCAAAGATGAAAAGAGAGATATAACTCTGGATACCGAGGCCATTTGTGAAAATCCAAAAGAAAACGAAGATATTTCGAAACTTTTAGATACGCTGCATGATAAAATCATCGAAACTTTTGAAGGAAGTATTACTGAAAAATTCAGAAAATTTTTAATTCCTTTAGAGGATATACAATGACAGTAAGTCAAACGCTAAAGAACAATGATAGAATTTATCCTGATTACCTGAATAATTTGAATGGGTCAGGTAAAAATATCTTTTTAGTATCAGATGTTGATTATGAAGGCTGGTATGATTATGAAGAAAAGTATGCTCAGGCAGTAATGAATATACAACTTACTATATCAGGATCTTCCTATGTTGAAGATCGTATTCAGGATAATTTTTTATCGAAGGTAGATGCTGAATATCAAATATTTCCTAAAAATTTACTGGGTACTCAGTCTGTTTGGGAATTTGAACCATTTGAACCGGAATATATTATATTGGAAGAAATTAAACGAAATATACGAGAAGATAAAATTGAATTGGCCAGAAAAAATGTAGCTGGGGCGTTAAAAGACTTTCCAAATAGTGAGAGAATAAACCGAATTTATAAGGTATTGCAACCACCCAAAGTACTGTCAACCAAATTACCCGCGAGAAAATCCAGTGAAAAAGAAATAAAATGGTTAAGAGAAAACGGAAGTAAATATGCCGGAAACTGGGTGGCGCTCTATGACGAAAATTTGCTGGCCTGTGATCCCAAGCTTAAAATTGTTCTGAGAGAAGCAAAAAAAAGATATCCTTTGAAGGATGTTTTGGTACATTTTATTCCGAAATAATTCTGTGAAATTGTTATGGAATTACGATCACAAGATGGTTCTTACTGGAATACAGGTTCTTGCCAATTTTATTCTGATTATCCGTATGGCAGTTTTAATCTATTAGTAGCAATTCAGTTTAGTCTCGGCAAATCATTTCCAAAAGTGCCCGGTCTTCTTGATACAGCTTCAAGATGGGTTGTATTTTCGAGAGAATTTCTGGAATCAATGGGAATACCATTTATTGAGCAAAATTCCACTGTGGAAAAAATGCATACGCGATTCGGATTGATTGAGGGTTTTATAGATCGATTATCACTGGAAATTGTTGCCGATAAAGGAAATTCGATCTCTATAGACTCAACCTGTTTTATTTCTCAAGATTGGCCGGGTCCCCCGGTTATCGGATGGAAAGGTTGTCTGGAGAGAATCCGGTTTGCGCTGGATCCTTCAGTCGACAGATTTTATTTCGGAACATATTAAAGAAACTGAAAAGTAAATTATGCCCCCCAAAAAATCCAAACTCAGGGAAAAAGCAACCCGCATACCGGATGTCAGGCTGAGTAAGTGGGATGGTGCCTTCAGCAAATACCTCAAAGAGGTGGAATCTCTGCATAATGAATCCTCCCGCTCGCACCGTTTTTCCATGCTGCTGCAGGAATTACTGGGTGTTGAACCGCAGTTTATAGAACAGTACAGTGCCGGGGTTGAAAAATATCTGAAGGTGCGTCAGAAAGATCAGATTCTGAAAGGCAGAGCGGATAATCTGTTCGGCAATGTGATCATTGAATTTGAAGCGAATCTAAATAAAACCCGGGGAGAAGCGGAAGAACAGCTACAACTATATACTGCCATCTTATGGTCACAGGAGAAACCAGACCAGCAAACCCCGTTTATCTGTATCGCCACGGACGGGATTCGTTTTGTCAGCTATACTCCGCGAACGGAGAGTAAAGAAAAACCTGATTTACAGCCGGAAGATATTGAATTGGCCGTCCTGGAGGAAATTGACTGGCCAAAATTGAAATCTTTTGAAATATTTTACTGGCTGGACCGCTATTTTCTGAGAAAAGAAATCCTGCCCCCGACCAGTGATTTGATTGTTCAGGATTTTGGACTGAACAGTCATGCCTTTCAGACCTCGGTGAATACCCTGCTTTCCCTGTGGGAATCTCTGAAGGCAAAAAGTCAGTTTGAGATAATCTATCAGAGCTGGGAGAAATATCTGCGGATCGTTTACGGCAGTGATGTAACCGAATACGGTCTTTTTGTCAGCCACACCTACCTGGCCACCCTGGCCAAATTAATGTCCTGGACCTCACAACCTCCCGAAGGTTAACAGTCCGGAATATATAATCATGAAAAATATCTACATACTTTTATTTCATACTGTGTTGTTCCTGTTCATTATCTCCCCTGCTCAAACACCCGATCCCTTCGTCCAGGACATTATTAACCAGACCAACCTGGATTCACTGATCAGTTATGTCCGAATTCTGAGTGGTGAGGACTCTGTGACCATCCGCGGAAACCGTGTTCTGATAACCAATCGCACTTCCAGTACCATTCAGCAGGACTGGGCGGCAGATTATGTCAAACAAAAACTGCGGAGTTTCCAGCTGGATGTACTGGATCAATATTTTGGCACTAATGGACGGAATATATTCGCCGTTCAGCCAGGGCTGATTCATACATCGCAGCGGTATATTATCTGTGCCCATTATGACGGTGTCACTTCCTATTGTGCAGACGACAACGCCTCCGGAACCGCAGC
>JAFGSO010000332.1 GCA_016934605.1 Calditrichota bacterium
ATAGCCTCAGAGCACACAGAGAACACAGAGAGAAAGATCAATGTATGGTATAATGATGTGAATGTTTGTGAATTAACCAGGTTAAAAAAGTATCAGTTTTCCTTTTTATTAAATTGACTCTGATGGCTGGCAGGCGTACTCTCATTTTGGGAATTGGAAATATCCTTTTGTCCGACGAAGGAGTGGGAATTCACGTCATCCGGGAGTTAAAGAAAAAAATTCTTCCCCCGGAAGTAGAACTGGTAGATGGCGGTACGGGTGGTTATGAATTGATTCGGTTCTTCAAAGGAGTGGATAAAATTGTTATTATTGATGCCATAAAAGCAGAGTCAGAAGCCGGTACGCTCGTGCGGATACTTCCCGAAGACATCAACACGGGGCGTGCTGTTCGCTATTCGGCACATCAGGACGGGTTTCTGGAACTCATGCAGAAGGTAAAAGAATTAACTCATGTACCTGAAATGGTTATTTATGGAATGGTGGTTGAAAAAGCTGACGGGTTCGATTTGCAGCTCAGTGATAAAGTGAAGGAAAATATTCCGAAGCTGATTTCAGCGATCTTAAAAGAGATACGAATATAATTATAAACCACTTTCTTTTGCCTGGATTGGTTATATTACCAAAAAAATTTCAATTAGAAAGTCATATATGAATTGGAATTGTGATTTTGATTAATTTCCTTTATTTTTACACATATGCTGACAAAAGACAAACTCAAATTATCAACACGATTTATATTTATTATATTGACTACATTATCTTGCTTCGCTTTCGCCCAGCCACATAATAAAACCTTTTATTTCTATCAGGGAATATCCTTCGGTTCAGAAGCCCTTTTTAATCCAATTAGAGTTATCATCAACGGCGGATTTGGCATTATGCAAATCAGCAACCGGTCAAATAACCTTAATTCTGTTGATCTTGAAAATGGTTTTAAGAATGTCACCTATAATCTCTCCCATCCTTTCAAAACCATCTCACAATCTGGGTGGAAAAAATTCCTGACCCGTGAAGTGATTTCCACCAGCACCAGCTAAAAAATGCCCAGTATTATCCAAATTATAAACTTCACTTCATTGGTGGAGGATTCACCTACCGGGCGTTTATAGACTGGTTTGGTTGGCATAATTATCCCCATGTCAGATGGTGGGCATTGAGTTCCTGGTTCGGATACCACTTTCTCAATGAAATTGTGGAAAACAATTACTATGTAGGCCTCAATGTGGATCCAATTTCTGACATGTATATCTTCAATACTGCTGGCTTGCTGTTATTTTCATTTGACAGGGTTGCCAGATTCTTTGCAAATATTCTTCATATGCGCGATTGGTCATTCATGCCGGGATACGATCCTTTCTTAAATACCCTTGAGAATAACGGTTAGAATTTCATGATCAAGGTAAAATTGCCTTTCTGGGAGAGGTGGAGCTATTTCAATCACTGGGGTGTTAATGATATGTTTGGCCTATCTTATCTTACGAATGATGGCAGCAGTTATTCCTTTGCGGGAGGACTGGTGGCAAAAGATCTGCTAAACATTGATAATGATACCGGTGTCCACGAATTGACTGCAACACTGGTATGGACTGCCGGATTTTTTACGATCGAAACAATTCACTCCTGGCTTCTCTCATTCTGTCAGGAACCAAAGGATATAAAATACGCCTTAATATTTATCCAGGATTGTTGCATATTGGAAGAATTTCTCCCGGATTTTTCATCAACTTTCGAAAAGACAACCAGTTGGTAACAGGTCTTCATTTGAACATTCTTCCAATTGGGATAACAGGGATGGTAAAATAATAGAATTTTATATTTGAGCTTTATTGGTATATAGTATTAATATACCAATAAAGCATGTTGGACACAGGATACAGGTATCAGAAAAAAAACGTCCACGAATTATACCGAAGGGATGCCCTTGGCACACGTCTGTCCGGAGACCAGGCCGGAATTAACACGAAATACACGGACAATTATTGATGTTGATTGTTATAAAAAAGGAAAACCTCATTAAACTCAAAATTAGAATTATTATTCCTACAGCATTCCTTTGTGCTCATTCGTGTGCCGTAAGAGTCCTTTTGGGAAAATGCTTTGACAGATTATGAAGTCTTGATTCCCGATTCCTGTCCTTGATTTAAAGGTATAAAAAGTGATATTAAAAAATGTAAATCAAATAAATTTATTATAAAGACGATTGTGGGAGATATTCAACATGGATAAATTCTGGAAAAACACCATCTGGCAGCAGTTCGGAGCAGCCATTGATATGCTGGAAAATGCTATAAATGCTTGTCCTGAATATTTATGGAAAGATACTTCACAGCAGCCCGAATTCTGGTACATTTCATTTCATACCCTCTTCTTCCTGGACTATTATTTGACTCCTTCGCAAGACCAATTCACACCTCCCTCCCCCTTCACCATGGACGAGCTTGATCCCTCAGGTAAAATGCCGGAACGATCTTATGCAAAATTCGAATTAATGACTTACCTGAGACACGGACGTGAAAAGTGTCATAAAGTTATCTCCGAAATTAAGGAAGAAGAGGCCCGCTGCTACAGAGGACCAGACTGGTTAGGACTGACCCTGGCTGAACTGCTGTTATACAACATGAGGCATGTGCAGCATCATGCAGCACAACTCAATCTTATTCTCAGACAGAGAACAGCTTCGGCACCTGGATGGATACGCAAATCAAGATAGATTGTTATGAAAGAATATATTTGATTATAAATTAAAAAGGCGGTAATATTGTAATAAATATTATGATCCGGGCAAATTAGAGTAATTTTCTCGTGATTTTTATAAATAAATCTGCAATAAAGTACTTTTAAAACGAAAGGAAATTTCTTATGAAAAAAGTGCTAATTCCGAGCCTGATCATTCTGGGATTAAATCTGTCTGCATTCTCGCAGGGTATGAATCAAAATTTGGGTAACGGAAATAATATGGGTATCGGCCTTAATCCGGTACTGCTGCTGTTCGAGTGGGTATCGGGTGAGGTGAACCTCTGGAATGTCAGTCGCAGTGCGGAGATTAATATACCATTTCAATATGTAAAAAATCCGTTTGTTTTTGATGATGAAAATGAGGATTGGGATCTCCGATATTACACCATTGGGGTTTACTATCGATATTTCTTCAGTCAAAAACAGGAAGGTTTTTTTGCACAGGCGGGATGGCAGTATGCCGGAGCTTCAGTTAAGGAAGGTGGTCAGGAAGCAACCGGATCCCTTAATTCAATTCTGTTCGGATTTGGTTATCGCCTGATTTCAGACGGGGGACTTTTCTGGGGATGCGGTTTGTCTGTCGGCAGAGCATGGGGAAAAGTTGAGGCACCTGACGGTGATGAGGTGCAGGGGTCCGGATTGAATATTGATATTGATTTATTGAAATTTGGCTATGCATGGTAATAGACAACCGATTCTTGTTCTAATAAACAGGGATTTTGGTGAATTCAACTCATCACGTTTTTAAAATTTATTAATTTAGTTTTTATTGAAATTAGAATTTATTATTTTGGATTGTCTGTTATTAATTCAAAGGAGATCCGCTTATGGCAGAAGAAATTCAAGCTGGATGTGCCAGACCAACCGGCGGACCAGTGGGAGAATCTCCGCCCCCGGAAGCCAGTCAGGAAGAAAAACCAATCGAGGAGGTGCATAAAATGATCAAGGTAGGACAAAAAGCCCCTGATTTTACCGCACCCGCCTATCACAAAGGAAAATTTGTCAATGTAAAACTCTCGGATTACCTTGGCAAATGGGTGCTGCTCTGTTTTTATCCCGGTGATTTTACCTTTGTCTGAGCGACTGAAATCTCAGCAGTTGCTGAAAAATACCCTGAATTTCAGAAGCTCGGAGTAGAAATTCTCTCCATGAGTATCGATAGTGTATTTGTCCACAAAATGTGGAACGATCACGAACTTTCCAAAATGGTTAAAAATGGTATTCCTTTCCCCATGCTATCCGATGGCGGTGGCAAAGTGGGAACCGTTTTTGGTGTATATGACGAGAACGCCGGAGTGGAAACCCGCGGACGATTCATCATCGATCCTGACGGAATTGTTCAGGGATACGAAGTGCTCACCCCACCGGTAGGAAGAAACGTCAATGAATCCATCCGGCAGGTTCAGGCTTTTCAACTGGTGCGTAACAGCAAGGGCAGTGAAGCAACACCGTCCGGCTGGAAACCGGGAAAAATGACCCTGAAACCGGGTCCTGACCTGGTAGGTAAAGTCTGGGAAGTCTGGAAAACCGATATGGCATTCGACTGATCTTTTCAGACATAATACATTATGAAAGAGGCTGCGCAATGCAGCCTTTTTTTTTGAAGAGGGATAGAGGAATAAAGAGGTATATGGTATAAGGTATAAGGTATACGGCAAGGTACAAGGTAAAAGGATGAGGGGAACACCTTGCGCTTTGAGCCTTGTTTACCTTTCCCCTCATCTCCCGGAATAAACAATAATAAGATAATTCCTTTGATTTTGCGTAAAAGTTATACATATTGAATATTAATAACGGGTTAAGCAAAATTTACAGGAACAACATCAAAATGCTGAACAGGAAAGCATACCTGATTTTCAAGCCCATAAGAATCATCGTTATGACGCTGCTCCTCACGGTTTGGAATTTATCATGTTCATCGGATAACGCTATATCAGAAATACAAAAAGAAGGAAGACTGCTGGTGCTGATGCGCAATACGCCCACCATTTATTATGAGGGACCGGAAGGACCAAAGGGTTTCGAATATGATCTGGTGAAAGCATTTGCCAAACACCTGAATGTCAATCTCAAGGTAAAAATTTATGACAGTCTGGCCGATCTTCTCGATGCCATCCAGCAGGGAGAGGGGGACTTTGCTTCGGGTGCCATCACTAAAACCGAGGACAGGGAAGATGTTTATTCATTCGGTCCGGACTATTACACGGTTCAGCAGCTGGTAGTCTATCGGAGGGGTACAAAAGCTCCGAAAAATATTGAAGATTTAACCGAATTTGAAATTCAAATTATCGCTGAAAGCAGCTATGAAGAGCGCCTGAGTGCCCTGAAAGAGGATTATCCGGATCTGAACTGGACAGTAACCGACGAATATTCCACCGAGCAGTTGTTACAGCAAGTCTGGCGGGGTGAGCTGGACTGCACCGTGGCCGATCAGAATATTGTAGCAGTTAACCGGCGATATTTCCCCGGACTGGAAGTTGCTTTTCCCATCAGCGAAGAGCATTCACTTGCCTGGGTCATCAATCCACAGAAAGCCTCATTGGGAGATGAGCTGGAGGAATGGCTGGATAGCTTTGAGGAAAAAGGCGGCCTGGCGGCGCTGCGGGATAAATATTACAGCTATACCGAACTGTATGATTATGTCGATTTACGTGAATTTCACAAGCGTATCAACTGGCGCCTCCCGCAGTACCGGTCCTGGTTCCAGGAAGCAGCGGGAAAGTTTAACTTCAGCTGGACGCTTCTGGCTGCTCTGGCCTATCAGGAATCTCATTGGAGTCCCAGAGCAAAAAGTCCCACGGGTGTCCGTGGCATTATGATGCTCACCCGGCAGACCGCCCAATCAGTGGGAGTCCAAAACAGGCTTGATCCCTACCAGAGCATCATGGGGGGTGCTGAGTATCTGGCCCGCATGGTCGAGCGGGTTCCTGATTCCGTTTACCAGAGAGACCGCATCAAATTCGCTCTTGCAGCCTATAATGTTGGCATGGGACATATGGAAGATGCCCGGATTCTGGCTGAAAAACTGGGTTACGATCCCAACAGCTGGAATGAGCTCAAAGAGGTTCTACCCCTGCTCACCCAGAAGAAATATTACAGTCGATTAAAACATGGATATGCCAGGGGGACTGAACCGGTCCGATATGTCGGACGAATCCGCAACTATCAGAATATTTTGGAGGCAAAATTTGCAGGAGCCGGACAGCCGGATTGAAGAAGAACAAAGAAATAAGATCAAATCCGCCAGGATCCGCCTTTCGGCGGAGATCAAAGAATCAAGAATATTTGATTATTGCTTTAGCCCCGAAAAAACTTGATTTAAATCCATTCATAACAATTTAATAATTTGTCTTACTTTGATCTTGTGGCCGTACACTAGTGTCATGTCAAGTAATTAATGTTGGATAAAGGCTTTTTAATTTCATTCTGGCATCATCAGTGGTAAAGCGCCAATCCACTTTTGCTCTCAGGTTATTTCGCTGATTCTGCCATGTGGTA
>JAFGSO010000333.1 GCA_016934605.1 Calditrichota bacterium
GGAAGGTTTGGAAAATTCAATGTAATTATTCACCGCTTTATACTGTCTGTCGTAGGTAATTTCAGCCCAGTTGAACAGTACCACATCGTTGGCACCGGAAGTTGGCGCCTGAGGTAGCTGAATTTCAATGGTATTCATACCATGAAATAGATCCAGTCCGGTAATATTGGTATTATCCCCGTCATCCAGAATAAACAGACCTTCTCCAAACCAGCCGCTGGATATCTGGCCAACCAGTTTTTTATTTAGCCAAACCATCATTGAATGAGAAACCGGCGAATTTCCGGCAAAGGCCATCCGGACGTGTACCGGTCTGGCAGGTGGTGTCGAATCCGGATAGGCAATACTCACCGGATAACTTTTTTTGCTCACTGCAATGATTCCGGAATCGAAAAACCAGTTATCCCGTGTATGGGAAAGATTACCGGTGTTACCATTCCCGAATCTGGCAAAATAACTGTTATTTTCCAGATGGACTGTATAGGGATAATAGGAAGCCCGGTTGTACTGACCCGGTCTGGTTGTAATAGCCGATCCGCTTTCCTCCACCATCCGGATCCCCGGGGATCCTCCCCAGCTGAGCCAGTACACATTATTATCGGAAAAGGGATCTGAATACATATCCGGATAGCGGTCGATAAATGTTTTTTCATTCCGCTCCCCCAGAAACTCGAGGTAATCATCCGGGTCAAAATTCCCATCCTGATCACCCTCAATAAAGATTGCCACATCTTTCCCTTTATTGGTCAGCCGGAAATTCTGCGGATTAATTTCATCCAGTGAAATTCCGGCATCCAGCAGATCCTGACCGGTGACGCGGTAAATTCCAAACCTGTCCACAACAACTTTTACTTTCTGATTGAACGGCAGCTGAGTAAGTGAAAGCGGCAGGTTTTCGACCGGGGGTATTTCAGTACCCGGATAGGAAACAGCACTGGCGGAATTGATTGCTAATTTTTCCAGCAGTTTTTTATCGGTAAATGATAGGTTTGACAGGGATGGCTGCGCGGAATTGTTGAATCTGATCTCACAGCGGATTTTTCGGTGAAAAACCAGACCCTGTGTAGTAAATTGGACTGGAAAAACCGTGAGGCCCATCAGAAAAAAGTCGCGGTAAATTCCGGCATCCCGGAGCCGGAGGATTTCTTCGGGGTAAATGGTAAACTCAAAGTCCAATGATTTCCCGGACTTTTCATACTGATCCGGCAAATAGATAACCGGTTTCGAATCAGAATACTTTTTTTGTTCCGATTCAATGATTTTCCATGATGCTCCCGGTCCGGGAGCGGCAATGGATGTGGTGTAAACCGGCAGCAGAGGCTTTCCCGCTTCATAATTATAGTTCAGTCCGTTGATTGTGACGGTGGAATATCCCTCGAAAGTACTGATATCGGGTTCGGGAAATTCAAAAACTATGAGAAGTGACTGGTTATCCTGGTGTTCAATTCGGTAAAAAGAAGCAGGCTGGGACCAGAGGGCTGAAATAATGAAAAAGATCAATACAGAACAGAAAAAAAATCTCATGCGACCTGATATTTAAACCCATTGCCGGACATTGGCAGATTAAATTCCTGGTAAGGATTATTTATAAAACAAAGGGGCTGCATCATAAGTCGTATTTTATAATATAATATACATTATTACGTATATTTGAGATTTTAAAAATCTCTCCCCCTTCAACCTCTCTCGTTTTGAGAAAGGGAGTTTGGGCATGAGATAGTAAAATGACATTGAGCAACTAAACTCATATTTATACACATATTTTGACTTATGATACAGCCCTTTCGTTGATTTACATACTCGCTGTATTTACTTCATAAAAACCATTTTCCGAACCTGCCGGAAATTATAATCCGCGGCATTGAACACCAGATAGTAAATACCGTTGGCAATGGCATTTCCCTGGTCATCTGTGGCATCCCAGACGATGTTGTCGTATACTCCCGGCTGTAACCGGGAACCATCGATCAGGGTTCGGATTTTCTGTCCCAGCATATTGTAAATTTCCAGAGAGATAGTTGATTTATGGGCCACTTCAATGGAAATAGTGGTGCTGGGATTGAATGGATTGGGATAATTCTGGGCCAGCCGGAAATTTTTGGGAAGCTGTTTCACCGTGGCGGAAACCACTTCTCCGTAATCATGTACCGTTCCGTCGAAATCCCGGGAATAGAGTTTATAGTAATACCTTTGATTCTCAGCCACATTGACATCTTCAAATTCATAGAAGTGGGCCGTATTGCTGTTTCCCTGTCCCTGGATCATCTGCTGGTTAATCTTTGTGTAAGATCCGGCTTCCTTCTCCGAGCGGACCACATCGAATCCCATATTATTTATTTCCGATGCTGTTTCCCAGCTGAGCAGGATTTTACCTGATTTACCAACAGCAGAGAAAGTCGTCAGCTCTACCGGCAGAGAATTATCTAATGATACTGATCCAAGGGTAAAATAACCAAGAGGTGAATTAATTGGCAGGTTACCAGTTATTGAGCCAGAGCCTGCGGATGATCCACTTCCACCGATGGAAAAATAAGCTGTTGTATTCTGGTCTGGAGAGTATGCCACCCTTAGACTATCGCCCAACTGTACTCCATCATCTGTTCCATAATTCAATGTTACAGAACCGCTTGAAACAGACCCTGAGAGGATAATTCCAGTCCAGTGCCTCACTTGGGAGATCAACTCGAGAGGTGGATCGAAATTCTGTATTGGAGCTGTATCAAACACCTCAAATTGAACTACCGGCGAACTTCCACTGAAGTTTGTATTGACTGGTCTGTAAACACTCTTTCCGATTGGAAAATCTTTAGAACCTGTAGCAGATGTCCTGGCTAACGGACCATAAACGAAGCTGTTATCATTACCCCCGCTTACCGAAGCTGATCCCACCAGAGTTAAAATATTCGTAGCTGTTGTTATAATCAACCCATTGTTTAGTGATAGAGTCTGAGTAATATTGACCGGCTTATTCAATGTTAAACCGTTCGGATTACTTATATCCAGGGCAAAAAAGTTAGTTGCGGTTGGTGAACCGGTAATTGTCTGCCCTGATGTTCCTGTAAATGTTACGACACTATTAATAAAGTTGCCAGAAGTAGCAGTCAACGTTGAACCATTGAGGAACAGACCACTTCCGTAAGACACATCGCCTTCAGTATTGGTATAATTACCGTTTACAATCACTTCTGCCGCAGAGCTGAATGATGTACTGCTTTGTTTAGTCATATTACCATTCACCGTAATGGTACCGGAAGAAGAATTCGAGGCACCATTCACAATCAGGTTTCCGTATTCATCCGCCTGCACCAGCCCTGCCTGATATTCCACTGTGCTGTTTGCGCCATAATCCGTCCGATTCAGATCATACTGGTTGGTGTTGTCCGGGTCAAATTTAATTCCCTGGGAA
>JAFGSO010000041.1 GCA_016934605.1 Calditrichota bacterium
ACCGCATCCTGGACCGTATGAACTTCCGGCCACAATTGTTTTCCCTGATTTCCCTCCGTCCAGCCATATTGACAATAAACACAATTGAAAGTGCAAATTTTTATATGCAGAGGCAGCAGGTTTATTCCCAGCGATCGGCCAAGTCTTCGCGAATTGATCGGACCATATACAATTCCTCGCTGCAGTGGAATGGTCATTCTAGTTCTCCTTTTTCATAAGTTCACGGATCGCCTCTGCCAACCGATAAATTCCCTCCCGTATTTCACCGTCCTCAAGGCTGGAAATGGACAACCGGAAATATTTATGCTGGTGCGAACTGTAGAAATAATACAAACCAGGTGAGGCTAAAACACCTTTTTTTATAAGAAGTTGCTTGAATTTTTGTTCGTCCTGATAGCTCCTGGGCAGACTTACCCATATTGTATACCCTCCGTCAGGTCGGGTCCATGTTGCACCCGACGGCATACTTCCCTCCAGCGCCTGCAGAGCAATTGTCATTCGCTTTCTGAAAACCCGGTGCATCTTTTTCAGATGAAGATCATAATAACCGTTGCGCAGAAAAGCAGAAAGTGCTGCCTGAACGAGGTTACTTCCGGTAAGATCGGTGAATCTCTTTATCGCGGTCAGCCGCTGGATGCACTCCTTTTCTGCTGCAATCCAGCCAATGCGGATGCCCGGAAAGAGCACTTTGGAGAATGTGCCCAGATACAAGACAATTTGATGTCTGTCCATGGACTTTACAGGAAGAACCACCTTGCCGTAGTATTTCATCTCTTCTTCGAATCCGTCTTCAACCAGCGGTAGACGGTATTTTTCACAGATTGCCAGTAAATTTTCGCGATGTTCCTGGCTGCTGGTAATACCGGTAGGATTCTGAAAATTCGGGATGGTGTAAACAAAAAGCGGTACTTTTTTTCTGAATTCATCTGCCAGATAATCCAGATCCATTCCCTGTTCTTTCATGGGAATTTCCATTAAATCCAGATTATGATGCCTGATCAGCGGAATAACATTTGCATAAGTGGGTGCTTCAATAGCTACTTTTTCCCTGGGTTTGCCCAGAAGTTTCAGGATCAGCTCTAACGCCTGCTGGGCGCCATTCGTTATCAGAATTTCATCGGCAGAAGACCGAATTCCATGAATTCTTAACCTCCCGGCAATGTCTTCGCGTAAGGGGGCATATCCCTGATAATCACCATATCGCAGTAATTCCGAACCAATATTTACCATCACCTGATTCAGACAGCGGCGGAACTCATTTACCGGAAAGAGCCGGTAATCCAGATCCAATGGCGACAAATTGATGACTCCTTGTTTCAGGTCCTTTACAGATTCCGGTCTGAAATTCAAAAAGTATTCGAACAACTTATTGCTCATCGCATTCGAACAGGAAGACCAGTTTATCAGAGGCTCTTCTGTTTCATATTCATGGCGAATTACCGGTATACGCTTACGAACCCTGGTATAGGAGCCTGGTCGGCTTTCCACATATCCCAGAGCATTTAATTCCAGATAAGCCCTGGTAACGGTGGTACGATCAAGCCCCAGACGGTCTGCCAGTTTCCTGGTGGGAGGAAGTTGATCCCCGGTTTTTAGTGACTCATTTTCGATCAGTTCAATCATCTGGTTTAGAATTTGCTGATAGACGGGGACGGTACTTTTTCTGTCGATGTTCAGCAAAACCATGATGCATCTCCGGTTATTTTATGATATACTCTCCGGCAATAGACAGAAATTTTCCATTTTGATGAACTGACAAATATCCCTTGACGGCGGTAAAGCCTGAATCGTAAAAATTCCTCGAATCCCAGCCTGCGATATAACAATTCTCCTTCATCTGATGCCCGCAGTACAACCAGCGGATAGCCGGCTTCACAGGACTCTTTCACACAATGACGGGTTACAGCCTCACCAACTCCTCTTCTCCGGAATTGCGGAAGTGTCCCAATGTAATAAATGCCTCCTGCCCCTGCTGCCGGGAAAAGAGTACCACAACCTGCAGGGATTCCCTCATAAAAAGCAAGATAATGATGCATGGACGGGTTTTGCCTTTCCATATCGGAAAAAAACATGGAAAAAGTGCTTCCCGGCAATAAGATTTTAAACAAAAAGATTTACATAGGATGGCCAGAAACATATCCAGCTCTTCCCCGGATTTCACCTGCCGAATTTCAAACCCTGAAGGTGAAGATGCCACAAGATTTTCCCGGTTTATCAGTCTGGCCATGCCGGCTGTATCACCAGTAAATTCAAATCCCATTTGTTTTAAGGTACTGCCGGAGTTTGGAAAGGAACTCTCTGAAGTTATCCAGAGGCTTAAAGGAAAACTCTGCGAATTAATGAATTTTTGTATTTCCTGCAGGCTTTCAGTAAAATTATTCCGGGTATGATGATTTTCGATGAAGGAATTCCATGGTGCGAATGGTATTCCCGAATAGACCCAGGTCATGTGTCCACAGGTCCGGAGATGCCCACCAGACAATGATGCAAAAGAGATCCTGAATTCCTTGAAATTTTCTTTTATGGCCTCTACAATATCTTCCCGTGAAAAACGGATCTGATTGTGTTCCATATATTTTCTCTTGATTCTTGAATCGTCAGATATAATTTACTTTTTTTATTGGTAGGTGTAAACCTCCAATTATTATAATTTTATAACCCTCCAATTTATTTTTAAAAAAACCTCCCGAAGATTGAACTGATTTTGTTTACAGGAAAATTTTAATAATCAGGTAAATATCAATCCCACTCATTTGCTGAAACGCCTTACGAAAAAAAGGGATTTATTTTGCGGGTCAAATGAGGAATCCTGTGAGGCACCCTGAACCAAAAATTCTCTTCTGTAAAAAACTGCGTGATCATTTGTCAAATAACCCGGCAATTCTCAAAACGTCACCTTCTTAAATGTGTTACCGATCAAATGTTGGATTATAGTTTTGTTCCGCTAAACCGATATTAAATGATATAACCATTTTCGTTTAA
>JAFGSO010000334.1 GCA_016934605.1 Calditrichota bacterium
ATCCTCTTCTCCGGGCTTCAGGTTTCGCTCATAGCGCATCACGGCACGAACTTCAGCAATGGCATCCTGAACAATTTCCGGCGATTTTGCATTCACGGTAATATTCACCGATCGTTCAAAACCCCTGTTATCCCACTTTCCATACAGTCTTTGGAAGGTTGTAACCGGGACCAGCAGATAATTATCGTAGTTCCCCAGCATGGCCGATTTCTTTTCTTCGAATACTCCAGCAACGGTAAATTTGTAGCCGTCGATTCTGATGGTTCTTTGAATCGGATCTGTCCAGGGAAAAAGTGTTTTGGCAACATCATATCCCAACACAACCACATTCCGGCCCACTTTTATATCTTCCAGGGTAATATTGCGTCCCAGATAAATATAATGAGTATTGTTGGGGGCATATTCGGATGTTCCACCGCACATAATAAGATTTTGATTCGTTTCCAATTTTTTATATTTTGCTATGTGATTATAACTCCACAATTCTGAACCCACCAGATCCACGGTCTGAACCTTTTCCCGGATGGCGTTGGCATGTTCCACGGTAAGGGGCCTTCTCCTCATAATCTTACGTGCTTCTTCTTCACTGATGGGTCCGCCCGCAGCCCATTTCTGAACCTGGAATGTTGATGATCCCAGAACGGACAGCTCTCTCTCAATACTGGTTCTTATGACTGAAATTCCGGTCATCACGGCGATGATAGAAGCGACTCCGGCGATAATGCCGATCAGTGTCAGGAATGAGCGGAGTTTGTGTCTGGTAATCGCCGCTGATGCCATTTTTACTGCTTCGATGAACTGCATGATTCAACTTTCCATATTTGAGGTCCGAGTATTGAAAAAAAATTATAAATCCGAAGTACTAAATAACAATTAAATCTCAAAATTAAAATATTTTTGGCTAGCCTTTAGCCATTGTCCCTTATCCGCTATTCATATCGCAATGCTTCAATCGGATTTAGACGTGATGCCCGGTATGCCGGAATAACCCCGGAAAACACTCCAACCAGCAGAGAAATAATCACCGCAATAAATGCTATACCGGGGGAAATGCTTGCCGGCAACAGAAAGGCATCGATCAATCTGGTGACACCAAAAGACAGGATTAAACCGGTGATCCCGCCAAGCAGACAGATGGAAGACGATTCCAGAAGAAACTGCGTCAGGATGGTCATTTTACGGGCACCGATTGCCTTACGGATTCCGATCTCACGGGTACGTTCGGTAACAGAGACGAACATGATATTCATCACACCGATTCCACCGACAAACAGAGAGACACCGGTGATGAGGAGACCAATCAGGACAACCACCCCCATGACATTGTTGTAGGCATTCATCAGCGTTTCCATTTTGTTGATGGAAAAATCATTCTCATCAGTGGGTGATAGCTTGCGTATCTTCCTCATTTCACCGATCAACGCATATTCAAAATCGGTCAGTTCATTCTGACTGGGAGCTTTAACAGCTATACTGAATTGCCGGTTGCGGCTGCCAAAATTTTTCAACAGGGTTGAGATAGGAACAAAAATCTGCCGGTCGAAATTCGGTCCACCGAAAAATCCGGCACTGCCCTGTTTTTCCATCACACCCGCTACCAGGAAGGTATACCTTCCGATTTTGATTTCCTTGTTCA
This sequence comes from Calditrichota bacterium, assembly GCA_016934605.1. Lineage (GTDB taxonomy): Bacteria > Calditrichota > Calditrichia > RBG-13-44-9 > RBG-13-44-9 > RQOF01. The sequence continues at coordinate 1,637 of JAFGSO010000334.1, forward strand.
CCGGATCGATATCCTTGAAAAGATATTCCTGGATCTCCTGTCCGATGACGCAAATATTTTTTTTGTATTGTACATCATTTGCAATCAGAAATCTTCCAGCCTGGGGAGCACCAGTTGATATCTCCACATGTTTTTCTGTGGTACCGATAATATTAACATTCTCCAGAACTTTGGAGCGGTATTTGACATTCTGGTTGGTAGCGGTCGTAGGATTCACTGCTTTGGCATCTCGCAACTGGCTCTCCAGTTTTTCGCTGTCTCTCAGGGTCAGTTCTTCCCGGTTCCTGAATTGAAAAAAATTTCCGCTGAACACCCACGGTGTCCGGGACACGTAGAGCACATCCGATCCGATAGCCGATATGCTTTCCTTGAAACGATTACCCAGGCCATTGGCCGCGGTCATGGTAGTCACTACAGCCAGGATGCCAATGATAATACCGAGCGCTGTGAGCATTCCGCGAATTTTATTGGATTTGATAGCCTCTACAGCAATACTGAATGATTCTTTTATTTCATGTAAAGATTTCATGACTTTTTCAGCTTTTTAGGCAGCAAAGTGCTTATTTATAATTTCATCGGCTTCTACCAGTCCATCTTTCAGCCGAATTACCCTGTTGGCATGCATAGCAATATCGTTTTCATGAGTAACCAGGATAATAGTATTACCGCCCCGATAGAGTTCATCAAATATTGACATTATTTCCTCACCGGTTACAGTGTCCAGATTTCCGGTCGGCTCATCTGCCAGTATGATGGAGGGATTATTGACCAGCGCCCGGGCAATCGCCACGCGCTGCCGCTGCCCGCCTGATAATTCATTCGGTTTGTGTTTCATCCGGTCAATCAGACCAACCTTTTCGATAGCCTCTTCCGCCAACTTCCTGCGACGGCCGGAGGGAATACCGCTGTATACCATGGGAAGTTCCACATTGTGAAAGACATCTGCCCTGGGAATCAGATTGAAGGTCTGAAATACGAAACCGATCTGGTGATTTCGTATCTCCGCCAGCTGATCGTCATTCATTTTGCTCACATCCTGGCCGGCCAGAAAGTAAGATCCTGAAGACGGTGTATCC
>JAFGSO010000335.1 GCA_016934605.1 Calditrichota bacterium
CACCCCGTGGTATCTTCGATGGTGATTTTGATAAATGAATCGGTCCGCTGTCTGCTTTCTTTTATCACTGGTTGGGGTTTGTCAATATGATGTCCCATGATGGCGCCTGCTTCCCTGGCAATACCCAGATGGCTGAGACAGTCTGGCCGGTTGGGGGTCACTGCAATGTCAAAAATAAAATCGTTTTCCAGTTCCATGGCTTTCTCCAGCGGTACTCCCAGCGGCAGATTTTCTGGCAACACCCAGATACCCTCTGATGCATCTGCCAGGCCCAACTCTGCTTCTGAACAAATCATCCCTTCCGATTCCGCTCCACGGATACGGGTCTTTTTGATCTTCAATCCATTCGGTAGTGTGGCGCCGGCAAGCGCCACCGGAACGTACTGATTTCTGGCAACATTGGGTGCACCACAGACGATGGATAATTCATCTTCTCCGATGGTCACTGCACAAATACTGAGTTTATCCGCTTCAGGATGCTTATCTACCGCCAAAACTCTGCCAACAACCACCTCTGGAAAATCAAACCTCCGTTCCACCACTTCTTCTACTTCAAGGCCGGTGAGAGAAAGACGGTCTGCCAGCTGACGCGCTTCCATCGAAACCGGAATGTATTCTTTTAACCAGTTATATGAAACTTTCATGGAATCCCTCTGATAAAAATACTACCGAAACAACCGTTTCTATTGATACTTCTAATTAAACTGACTGAGGAAACGCATATCGTTCTCAAAAAACAACCTGATATCGTCAATATTATACTTGAGCATGGCAATTCTGTCCACACCCATTCCGAAGGCATAACCGGTTATCACATCCGGATCGTAACCAACTGCCCTGAAAACATTGGGATGAACCATGCCGGCGCCTGATATTTCGATCCACCCGGTATATTTGCAAACCTTGCATCCCTTACCGCGGCAGAATATACAATTGAAATCATATTCCATGCTGGGTTCAGTGAAAGGGAAAAAACTGGGTCTGAATCTGACATGGATATCCGCACCGAACATGTACCTGGCAAATTCCTGAATCACGGCCCGCAAATGGCCGAAACTGACTCTCTTATCCACAAACAGACCCTCAATCTGATGAAAAAAGGGAGAGTGACTGGCATCCGGAGTGTCACGACGATAAACACGTCCCGGAGCTATGATACGAACCGGAGGTTTCTGTTCCATCATGGTGCGGATCTGGACGGGAGAGGTGTGAGTCCGCAGCAGAATATTTTCGGTAATGAACAGCGTGTCCTGCATGGCTCTGGCCGGATGATTTTCCGGGAAATTGAGAGCGGCAAAATTGAAAAAATCTGTTTCCACATCAGGGCCATCAGCCACTGAAAAACCCAGTCTGCTGAAATATTTTTTTATTTCCTCCTGAACCAGAGTTAGAGGGTGTTTTCTGCCAACAGATGGTGTTCTGCCTGGAAGGGTTAAGTCAACTTTCTGTCTGGATTTTCGGACGGCATATCTTGATTTAGCTTCATTTAGTTCCGCCTCGATGATTGTCCGTAACGCGTTGATCTCTTTTCCCAGCCCAGGACGATCCGCCGGATCTGCATCTTTTAGTTTGGAATAGAGCTCCTGAATTGTTCCCTTTCGGCCAAGATGTTTTATCCTCAGAGATTCCAGGTCCTGTGCATTCCGGACGGAATTCAGCTCATCCAGGAAATTATTTTTGATACTGTCGATTGAATTTTCCATGAAGTTTTCAAATTTTTAAATTTTTCTGACTATCCACTTCAATTTCCCTCTCAATTAACAGGGAAAAATTACAGGAAGATTGATAATTGCGATTAAAAGAATTACAAATTCTGTTATCATAATAATTTAAAAGCTAACAATTAAATAAAAAAATAGGAATTGAAAAAGAATTCAATTCCTATTGATGATTATTGAATATAAAAAATATTAAGCAGTAACTTGTTGAACCAGCTGCTCGAAGGCCTGTGGTTCATGCATAGCCAGGTGGGCCAGAGCCTTGCGATCCAGGTCAATATTTTTTTCTTTAAGTCCATGCATGAATTTCGAATAGGATGTACCATTCAGACGACAGGCGGCGTTGATACGCACAATCCATAAAGACCGGAATTCTCTTTTTTTGGCACGCCGGTCCCGATATGCATATCTGAGACTCTTGTCAACCTGATCTTTGGCTGTTTTATATAATTTCCCTCGGGACAGCCGATAGCCCTTAGCCATAGTGAGTACTTTTTTGTGGCGTTTTTTAGCCGCCACATTGTTTTTCGCTCTAGGCATTGTGAAAACCTCCTGAATTAACTTATTCCTGAATCATCTTGTGGACACGCGGTTCATCAACGGGATGAATGTAAGCCGGTTTCCTCAAATGACGTTTCCTTTTTGTTGTCTTGCTGGTGAGAATATGACTCTTATAAGCACGACGTGATTTAATTTTTCCTGAAGCGGTTACCTTAAATCGCTTTTTGGCACCACGATTTGATTTCATCTTTGGCATTATGTCCCCTTATCTATTATTTTTTTTAATTCTTGTGAGTAAGGATCATGATCATACGTCTTCCCTCCATCTTCGGTTCCGACTCTACCTTGCCAACATCTTCAAGACTCTCCTGAACCTTTTCCATCAGTTCGAAACCGAAATCCTGATATGCCATCTCCCGTCCCCTGAAAAGAATGGTTATTTTGACCTTGTTTTTCTGCTCCAGAAATTTTCGGGCATGCCGCATCTTCGTTTCAAGGTCATGATCATCGGTCCTCGGCCTCAAGCGTATTTCCTTAACCGTTATAATGTGTTGCTTTTTCTTGCTTATCTTTTCCTTTTTGCTCTGTTCGTATTTGTATTTGCCGTAATCCATTATCCGGCAAACAGGTGGTTTAGCATTCGGTGACACTTCAACCAGATCAAGTCCGTAATTCACTGCTTTCTGTAATGCCTCATCAGTCGGAACTATTCCTATCTGATCGCCGTCCGGAGAGATTAAACGTACCTTTTGAACACGGATCTGATCGTTCACGCGAACATCGGTATCTTTGCTGATAAGTTATTCCTCCTTTAATTGTTTTACTTTATTCTTTATCGGAAATTTCTTTCTCTATTCGAGATAAAAATTGAGCAATTTTCATTTTACCCAGATCACCTTTCCCCTTCTGCCTCACAGATATTTCTTCTTTCTCAACTTCCTGATCCCCCACAATAATCATGTACGGAATCTTGTTTAATTCAGCTTCGCGGATTTTATAACCAACTTTTTCGTTACGGAGATCCGCCTCAACACGAAGCTCAGACTTCAGAAGCCGGTCTTTCAGCTGCCGGGCATAATCGTGATGCCGTTCAGCAATGGGAATAATTTCTGCCTGGACCGGCGCCAACCAGATTGGGAATGCACCCGCATAGTGTTCAATCAGAACGCCGAAAAATCTTTCAACAGAACCCATCAGGGCACGATGAATCATTATGGGTTGATGCGGATTTCCGTCTTCACCAATAAATTCAATAGTGAACCGTTCTGGTAAATTAAAATCCACCTGAATGGTTGAGCACTGCCATGAACGTCCCAGAGAATCTCTGATTTTTATATCGATCTTCGGGCCATAGAAGACACCTTCGCCGGGATCCACTTTATATTGCAAGCCGCTCTTTTCAAGGGCGTATTTCAATGCTTCAGTGGCTTTATCCCAGTTTTCCACCTGTCCAACAAACTTTTCCGGCCTGGTAGAGAGAAAAATCTCATATTCACTGAATCCGAATGTTCGTAGAATATAGAGAGTGAAATTCAGAACGCGTGAGATTTCTTCGTTCAAATTTTTCGGTGTGCAGAAAATGTGCGCATCATCCTGAGTAAATCCACGTACACGCATCAGGCCATGGAGGACACCCGAGCGTTCGTAACGGTAAACGGTTCCCAGCTCGAAGAGTCTGATGGGAAGATCCCTGTAACTGCGTATCTGGTTTTTATAGATCATTATATGAAACGGACAGTTCATGGGCTTCAGTTGATAGTCCACTTCTTCCACATCCATCGGAGAGAACATATTTTCCTGATAAAAACCGGTATGCCCGCTGGTTTCCCACAGGTGCAATTTGGCAATATGCGGAGTATAGATCAGTTCATAACCATTTTTATAATGTTCCTGGATGGTGAATTCTTCCATAATTCGGCGTATCCTGGCTCCTTTGGGATGCCATAGAATCAGTCCGTTACCGATTTGTTCCTGAATACTGAAGAGATCCAGTTCTCTCCCCAGCTTGCGATGATCTCTCTTTTTAGCTTCCTCCAGGCGATGCAGGTGTTCTTCCAGCATTTTTCGCCTGGGATAAGCGGTTGCATAAAGACGCTGGAGCATTTTATTATGTTCATCACCGCGCCAGTAGGCACCGGCAACGCTCAGCAGCTTGAAATTTTTACCGATTTTACCAGTTGATGGCAGATGTGGCCCCCGGCACAGATCGATGAAATCTCCCTGTGAATAGATGGATATCCCGTCTTCCAGCTCATCGATCAGATCCAGCTTCAGATCTTCGTCCTTTTTCCGGAATAGTTCCACCGCTTCTTCTTTTTTTAACTCTTTTCTGCGGATGGGAAGATCTTCATCAACAATCCTTTTCATCTCAGCTTCAATTTTCTCAAAATCCTCCGGAGTGATGGCATGGTCCAGGTCAATATCATAATAAAAACCATCCTCTATGGGTGGTCCGATTCCGAATTTCGTTTCCGGAAACAGCCTTTTTACGGCGTGTGCCATGAGGTGAGCCGAACTGTGCCAGAAGACATCCCGGCCTTCTTCCTCATCAAAGGTCAGAAATTTAATCTCAGCATTGTTGAGGATAGGCTCGGGCAGGCTTTTAACATCCCCGTTTACTTTGATGCCAGTGGCTTCTTTTTTCAGACGCCCATCGATTTCATTCAGAATATTGAGTCCACTGACACCCTTGGGGAATTCCTTAACAGATCCGTCGGGAAATTTTATTTTTATCATGTCACTCATTTTTCATGCTCTTCATTTTGCAATATCCATAGAAATAGAGCCACGAACCGAAATTCGTGGCTCTTTTCCGTGGGGCGGGCCAGAGTCGAACTGACGACCCCTACGATGTCAACGTAGTGCTCTAACCAGCTGAGCTACCGCCCCAGACCACGTAAAATTAACAAAAAATTTAAACATCGGGGACTCTCAATGCAACATCTAATTGAAACTTATTGCACTATAAACGGACTAAAAATATTCGGTTCATAACGTTTTATTTATTCCGGCCTGCTACAGAATTTCCCTGAAAAAAACCTGCATGGCTTTCCAGGAACGCTCGGCCGCTTTTTCGTTATAAGCCGCACCGGATGATTTATCACTTCCGGCTGCCGGATTGGTGAAACTGTGTACCGCATCACCGTAAATATTCATCTGCCAGTCCACATTGCCTTGCCGCATTTCATCCTGGAACCCCAGCACCTCCTCGGTCTTGACATAAGGATCGTCTGCACCATGGTTAACCAGTACAGACCCCTTAATGTTTGTGGCGTCTTCAGGATGGGGAGTCTGTAAGCCGCCATGAAAACTGACAATGGCGTCTACATCAGCGCCGCTGCGTGCCAGTTCCAGCACAGTTGTTCCGCCGAAACAAAAACCGATGGCTCCCAATTTCAGCGTATCGGTTATATCCTGGGACTTCAGCACCTCCAATCCGGCGGCAGCACGGTTTCGCATAAGTTGACGGTCCTGGTAAAATTTTCCGGCCAGCTTGGATGCTTCATCGGCATCTTTGGCAATTTTTCCGTCTCCGTACATGTCCAGTGAAAAGGC
>JAFGSO010000042.1 GCA_016934605.1 Calditrichota bacterium
CAATCCTGGTTATAGACCACAATTCCTACCACCTGGGCCAGATGGTGATGCTCAGGAAAATTCTCGAAGGCTATTCTTCAATAAAGTGATAAGACAAAAAAAATCGAAAATTTTAAAGATGAGATGAAATGAAAACACCAGAATGGATTGTACTGGCAGGCTCCCTGTTATTCATTGTGTATTACAGACCCTGGAAGAGTCATGACAGTAAAGATATGCAGGGATATCTGCTAAGTGACCGGAAGATGTGTTGACTTCCAATATTATTCTCAATTATGGAGACCCAGGCCTGGGCCGTCACATTTCTCCCGCTTCCCGATCAGGCTGCTGTATTTTCCCCTCGGAACTGCATGTCCTTCAATCCTGACATCTATATCAAATGAAATGGTATTTGCCTGGTTATCACCGGTATGTCAGATTTCATTATTAGAGATGAGCCATCTCCATATGGCCTGATCCTCGACACCGGAACGGTATAATAGTTAATTGTCAGGTTGATAAGCCCAATGTTTGCGTTACAGATGCCTTCGGGCTCGTTTCGGGGAGAACTAGCTGAGCCACGTAAGACAGAATCATGACCAAATACAGAAAAATTATATATAATATAAGGATTGAACCCATAAATACCCCTGTTTATCCAATTAATATGGTAATTCAAATTGTGAAGTCGAAACATATAACGGTAGAATTCAGCAATCAAAAGATTTTATAAGCAAAAAGTGAAGTTATTATCGGAAAGTTGGATCAGGGAGCTTCTATGAAATGCATAAATTCACTCCAGAACCGGGGATGAGAAAAAAGATCACTATGTCCGGCCATGGGAATCTCGAGATATCGCACTGAATTCCCCCTCAGTCGGGACAATTCTCGTCCGTGTGTTACCGGAATAACATCATCCTGTGCACCATGAATAAGTAACACCGGTATGTCGGTATCCCTCAGAGCAGCGGCCGAGTCGTATTTTTCCCTTAAAAACAGTTTCACCAGCCAGTCCGGATAATGTTCGCTGGCAACCTCCTGCAGGGAAATCCATGGACTGATAGCCATAATTCCTTTCAAATCTTTCTGGTGATCTGCACCTACAATAATAGCAACAGATGCACCCAGGGACCACCCCGCCAGTATTAAAGGATTCTCAGGATAATGCTCCCTCACCCATTTTAAAAGTTCGGAAACTGCTTCAATAATGTTCTTTTCACCGGGCTTTCCCGAACTGTTTCCGTAACCGGGATAATCCGGAACAAAAAAATTAATTTTCATGTCAATAAATTGTTTATATATGCCGGATAACCAGAGTGTTTCCAGATTTTCACCATTACCGTGCAGATAAATAATGAATGGGCGAAGTGAATCATCTGTATGATACCAGACGTGGATGAAATCATTCCCGCTGACCGGAAGTTTCATCTCCTTCAATGGAGCAGGGGGCGGAGAAGGCACGTTTATCCAGGGAACAGGATAAATCAGCTTTCGAACCAGGAAATCGGTCATAAAAATAACCGCTATAAATATAAAAAATGAGAATATCCAATTTTTGCGCTGTTTTAATATAGGAAGAATTTTCAAAAAGTGATTACATAATTTTGTTAAAAATTGTTTAACATTATTGTTTGGTCTCTGGTTAAAGTCAATTGTCCCAATGGGACAGGATTGAGATAAATAAAAGAATTTCCAGGGCTATTGTCCTTTTCTTGTATCCTGTCCTTCGGCCAGACAGGCTTGTATCTTGTGTCTTGTATCTTGTTATCTTGTTATCTTGTTATTTTGTTATCTTGAAATCCTGGTCTCTTGTTTTGCTGGTTGCCAACTGCAGACTGCTGACTGCTTTATTCAAATCGCCTTGAGCCTCTGCGCCTCTGAGCCCCCGAGCCATTTCTTTGTCGACTGGCGATTCGATTACCTTTTACCCCTTGCCCACAACTTATCCATCACCTCATTCCAGCGGCTTTCCATCCATAAGGTGAAACGGCTGCGGTCCCGGGATAAAAACTGATAAATTATTTCTGCCATTTCTGGGGTTCTGAGATACCCATACGATTTATGAGGATTCCGCTTCCTCTCGTACACGTAATTGTTATATACTACTTTATCACTCACAGAAATTTTTCTTGAACTCTCCTCAAAATCATCATTGAGATTATAATTCAGGGCAATATGGTCTTCAAGATCGGAGAGGTTAAACCAGTTACTTTGAATATTATCGGGGACCACCGGTTTATGATCTAAATCAAGATTTTTTTGCAATTCCTCATAAAATTTTCTCAATATAATGGGTTGTCCAAGAGGAGAACCAAAGGTGACAAATGTATCAATAAATATTTTCTGCTGGTTTTCCATCAGGACTTCATAAGCAATAATTGTTCCCATAGAATGAGCCAGTAACAGAATTTTCTTATTCCGAAATTTATAAAGTACATCATAGAGGCGCTTCCGAATCACTTCTTTGGCGGGAACAGCTTCCCCGGATTCAGCCGGAATAGTAGCAGAGTAATAATCATCCAGATCCTTGAAATAATGTCTGATTACGAGATCGGACACCGAATTAAAAGAGGTGGCCATCGTTTTTTTCAGGAATATTTTATCGAGTTTACTTTCCAGAAAATCCAGAACTTTTCTCCTCCACTTTCTGGGTGGTTTTTCCTGATATTCAATAGCCGGAACATA
>JAFGSO010000043.1 GCA_016934605.1 Calditrichota bacterium
GACAGCACTAAACATATTACCTCTATAAATATTTTTTGAATAACTATATTTAAAAAGATTTTAGGAGCTAAGGGAATAATCATAAATTATTTTTAAATTCTTGGGGAGAATTCTGAGACAGTTGACAATTCTGGATCAAATCAGTAACTTACCGGAGTAAAAATTCCGGGAGAAGAGAACATGCAAGAAGCCATGTTTTATAAAAAAATTGATGATAACCGCCTGGAATGTTATCTCTGTCCTCATTACTGCAGACTTAAGCCCGGTCAAAACGGATTTTGTCATGTCAGAAAAAACATTGACGGTAAACTTCAAAGTCTGGTTTATTCAAAACCATACGCTGTAAATGTCGATCCGGTTGAAAAAAAACCTTTATACCATTTTTTGCCCGGTACAAAAATCCTGTCGGTCGGTACAGCGGGATGCAATATGGCCTGCAAGTACTGCCAGAACTGGGATCTTTCAGAAACTCACTATGAAGAGTCACGTTCAATTGACCTTCCCCCTGAACGCATTGTACAGATGGCATCTCATTATGAGGTGCCCGCTATTGCCTATACTTATAATGAACCGACCATTTTTGCAGAATATGCCATGGATACAGCCAGGTTGAGTCACAAAATGAATATTAAAAACGTTATGGTGACCAATGGTTATATCACGCTGGAAGTGCTGGATCAGGTGTATGAAAATATGAATGCCGCAAATGTCGATCTCAAGGCTTTCAATGAAAATTTTTATACCAAACAAACACTCTCACATCTTCAGCCGGTTCTTGATACACTTAAACGGTTAAAAGAACTGAATAAATGGATAGAAATTACCACACTGGTCATCCCCGGTTATAACGACAGTGAGTCGGAAATAGGGGCCATGTGTGAATGGATCATTTCAGAACTTGATCCTTTTGTTCCCCTTCATCTTACTGCATTCCATCCTGACTATAAATTTACCCATGTCCCTGCTACTAAACCCGGAACACTCATACGGCTGCGGAAAATGGCCATCGAACTCGGTCTGAAATATGTTTATATCGGAAATATCGGTGAAGATGAGGGATCAGATACTTATTGTCACAATTGTTCTGAGCTTCTGATAAAAAGATCCTGGTATCACACGCAGGTCATGAATATTCTTGATGGCAAATGCCGGAAATGTCGGACTAAAATTCCGGGTATCTTTTCAGTATAACAGACGAAGATAACATGACATCAATTACCATAATTTTCGGATCAGTGATTTATTTTCGATAGTTCTGATAATAATAATTGATAGTCGTGATTTTTTCAGTCACACTAAGACTCCAGACCTCCAAACAAGAAATCTGCTGAAATTCCATTTCATAAATTTATGCCAAAAGTACCGGTTGGGTCTGTAATTTGACAGAATTTAAATTTATCGGACATAATGTCAATAATTCTTCACCTGTCCCGCTTTCAGGACATCCATTGTTATTAAATGTTTTACAATAGTTTATCTTCTATTATCATTCCTGGCATTGAATTTGTATGTTTATTGTTGATAAATTAATTTTAGGAGAAAAAAATGATGCGATTTTTTGTAAATTCAATACATCCAGGATTTCAATCAAACTGGTCAGGATTAATAGGATTTGGAATAATGTCTTTGTTAATCGGTATTCTTATTGTCCTGGTTCCTGAAATACTGGTGGCCTTTATAGCCTCTCTTTTCCTGATCATCGGAATATTTTCAATTTTTCTGGGCTGGAAAATTCGGAACATTTTCAAGGAGAGACAGGAAATAAGAATTAAGATTAACGAATAAAAAATGAGGTTTGAAAATGATTAAAATAGATCGAAACAATCAGACCATTGCTATCCCGGAAAGTGTACCGATAATTCCGGTACGGAATACCGTGTTCTTTCCGCATCAGTTTATTCCGCTTGCCATTGGGCGGCAAAAATCAATCAAACTTGTTGAAGATGCGATAAAAGGTGATTCCATTATCGGGGTTGTATCTCAAAAAGAGGGTAGTGTAGATGACCCCGCACCTGAAGATCTTTATAAGATTGGAACAATAGCGCGTATCCTCAAAGTAATCGACCTGCCTGACGGCAGTAAGAGTGCTTTTATTCAGGGAATTAACCGTTTTGAAGTCAAATCTGTAATCCAGACGGATCCCTATATTGTAGCGACGAATGAATTAAAAGATGATATGCAACCCAAAGATCCTTTGAAGGTTGAAGCATTCGCCACCAACCTGAAAAATCTTTTTCAGCAGGCATCTGAATTGGCACCCGAGATAACCAATGAACATCAGGCTATGATCGGGAACATTCAGGAACCTGGTATCGTGGCCGATGTGGTTATTGCATTTTCCAATATCTCTGTGGCTGAAAAACAGGAAGTACTGGAGACTTTTGATATTGAAGAACGGCTGAACAAGGCAACTTACATTTTCAATAAATATCTGCAAACTCTTGAACTTGGCAAGAAAATTCAGAACGAAGTTCAGGATGAGATCAGTCGCAGCCAGCGGGAAATGTACTTGCGTCAACAACTGAAAGCGATTCAGAAAGAGCTTGGCGAATACGATGAAACCAGCGACGTCGGCGAGATGAAAAAGAAACTGGATGAGGCCGATCTTCCCGAAGATGTTCAGAAAGTTGCCGAAAAAGAACTGGATCGCTTGAGCCGTATGCATCCTGCTTCAGCTGAATATACGGTCTCAAGGAGCTACCTCGACTGGATAACCGAACTCCCATGGAATAAGAGTACTGAAGATAATCTGAATATTGAAGATGTTCAGAAAAGATTAAATGAAGATCATTACGGACTTGACAAAGTCAAAAAGCGAATTCTGGAATATCTGGCGGTACGAAAACTAAAGAACGATATGCGGGGACCCATACTTTGTTTCGTGGGGCCGCCCGGTGTTGGTAAAACCTCTTTAGGCAGGTCAATTGCAGATGCAATGGGACGGAAGTTCGTCAGAATCTCTCTGGGAGGTGTGCGGGATGAAGCAGAAATTCGGGGTCACAGAAGGACCTATATCGGTGCATTGCCCGGACGAATAATCCAGGGTATTAAACGTGCCGGATCTAATAATCCGGTTTTCATGCTGGATGAGATTGATAAGGTTGGAGCTGACTTCAGAGGCGATCCGTCAGCTGCACTTCTGGAAGTGCTGGATCCTGAGCAGAATAACAGCTTCAGCGATCACTATCTGGAAGTACCATTCGATCTCTCGAAGGTCATGTTCATTGCCACCGCCAATATTCCGGATACTATCATTCCGGCACTGAAAGATCGTATGGAAGTGATCGAAATTCCCAGTTATGTAGAAGAAGAAAAAGTGGGGATCGCAAAAAAATTTCTGGTTCCAAAGCAAATAAAAGAACACGGACTGGACTCTGAGCAGATTCATTTTACCGATGATGCATTACATAATATCATCAATTCCTACACACGTGAAGCCGGTGTCCGAAATCTTGAAAGACAGATCGCGACCATCAGTCGTGGTGTGGCACGGGATGTCGCCTCCGGAAAAAAGGATCAGAATACTATTGATAAAGAGGATATCGAAAAATTTTTAGGACCCATAAAATTTTACAGTGATGTAGCTGAACGAATTGATGAGCCCGGAATTGTAACCGGGCTGGCCTGGACGCCAATGGGCGGTGACATTCTTTTCATTGAAACATCCAAGATGCCGGGTAAAGGTAATCTGATTCTGACCGGACA
>JAFGSO010000336.1 GCA_016934605.1 Calditrichota bacterium
ATAACCGATGAGTCTGTAAAAGTATGTTTGAGTCCGCTATTGTTACCGAGATAAAAGTTGGAGTTAGGATCCTTCCCCGAAACAGTATTGTCGAGATCGTACTGAGCAAGCGGAACAAATCCGATAAGATTTCCCCTTTCATCGGTTATCGGATTTCCCCATGAAAGACCAAAGTCGTCACTGCGGTATACTCTGTAACCTTCGAAATCCATTTTTCCGGAAAGAAGGTCCTGCGCAGTTTCGGCCGCAGATCCATCCCAGGTGAGCGTTACTTTTCCTTCTGAGGAGAAAGCCTGAACCGCAGGAGAGGGCGGTGCATTCGGCCCCAGATAATTCTGAAGTGACATATCCCTCACCATTTCGGCATTGGCCATCATCTGTTCTTTCGTTTCTCCCATCACAACAGCGAAGGCCGACCGTACAGAATCACCGGAAGCAATCGATACAGGTCCGGTAGAGATAATAAATACAAAATCGGTGCCCAGTTTCTGCCCGCTGGGATCCATATCATCTGCCAGGGCATCATCATCAATTCGGTGATTGTCTCCGTGAAAATAGAGACCAGGAGTAATATTCGATCCGATGGTATCGCTGGTCATGATCTCCCAGAGCTGTCCGTTGGTGCCGGGTTCATAAATATTGTCGAAAAAGTGAAAATCGGTGATACCCTGATTTCCCGGCGTAAATAGCGAGAGCATTCCGATATAGCCGGTTATATCCCATATGCCTTTGGAAGGATCAGCATCCCGGAGGTATACCAGATTTTTATTATCCGGTTGGGAAGGATCCAGGGAGACAAAACGAATATGGTCGTGGGTATCAAAATCCACTTTAAAATCAGCCATGTACCCGATCCAGACGGAATCGAGTGATTGTTGCGATGTATTGATAATCTGAAAATCGAATATTATAAAATTTCGGGCATAAGAACGACTGAAGGAGAAGGCTCTCTGTTTCACTTTCAGCCCATAGGATCCTTTTTGATTATTCTGGTCGGTGAATTCACCATAAATATCACGTTCAGAAATGAATTCTCCTTCTTTTTCACCGCCAGTATCCGGATTATAGCGAAAAGGTCCGGGCCAGAACGGTTTATCGTTTTCATTGGTGGGCCAGGTATTCCTGTTGTCCGAACCGGCCATCAGCGGTGTGCCGTCGGAAGCGGTCACATTGCCGGAATACAAATTTCCATATGAGCCATCCAGGGCCTCCCAGTCAAAATTTTCAGCCACGCTGGCTGGATCATGGACCGATGTCACTACGTCACCTCGGTATCCCACCATAAGTTCAAGCCCAAAACAATATTGGTGAGTATCGTCTGCCCAGCTGGGCCAGTGCAATGCCGGAGAAAACAAATGGAAATTGGAAAGGATGCCAAAATTACCCGTGACATTGGCCAGTTCTCCCCGATCCATTATTCCCACCGCCCGGTCCGATTTGCCCATCAGCTTGCTGAATGCCGCCTGCGGTCTGTTTTTATATTTTTCGAAGACTTTATGGCCTTCATCCCTGTCGTTAAAAAGGCTCTGAGAAAAACCTGTGTGAGCACACAAAATTAAAATTAAAACTGTAATCAGAAATTTAATTTGAGTCATCTTATTTTTTGAGTTCCTCGATTTTTATCAGAAGAGAATGAGTGCACCTATGCGAATTAATCTTGGCGGTCCGGCATCTGCCGGGTCATGAACGAAATCCGTACCGGTAGCCAGAAGATCCAGTTTTCCGGTATCCCATAATCTTCCGGTGTACGGCTGAACTATTAATGGATTCAATATATCGAACAGATTGGTTATCTCAGCGAATGCACCCAGATTCATCCCCGGAACCGGCCACCTTTTCTCCAGGCGGATATCTACCGTACTTATCCAGGGCATTCTGGCAGAATTCGGAGGGATAAATAGGGTGGGATCATCCGTTATTGGTGTATAGGGATATCCGGAAGCCAGCTGCAGCAGGGCATTCAGGCTCAGATTGGAAAGTAAAAGCTTCTCCCACCCGGACGCATTATTTCGTGAGGGATATGCCAGCGTAAAAGAAGCGCTCAGGACATGCCTCCGGTCAAAATCCAGAGGATATTCCTGTTTGGTTTCTTCCAGTTCAAAATAGGCATTATATGCCTGGTCTGTCGGAAAGGACGCATTGCCGGTGGCAACGGAATAAGTGTAATTTAACGCTCCTGTAAGATATCTGTTTGTCAGAATTCGCCAGGATAGATCGATACCTTTCACACTCCCGTAATCATTATTGATGAAAATGGAATACCGGTATTGCTGCCCGATCCGATAAAAATGGGTTCCCAGCAAATTTTCCATATCTTTGTAATAAGCGGTGATTTCGAAGACACTGTTGCTGGTGGTCTGAAATCTGAGACCGGCTTCATAACTGACTGTTTTCTGAGGTTTGAGTCCGGGATTTCCCACCAGCGCCACGGATATCTGCTTCAGTACATCCGGATTCAGATAGATCAGGTTGGTATATACGTCTGAGTAAGACGGAAACTGAAAAAAATGCCCATAAGCAAAATGGAAGATTATTTCCTCGGTTATCGGGAAAGCCATGCCCAATCGGGGACTCCACTGCAGTTTTGGTGAAATATTCTGGAGTCCTGATTCAGGATTATCTATTTCCTGCCAGATTTTGGTATTGACATCCACATAATCCACCCTCAGACCGGCATTAATGATGAAATAGTCATACTCTATTTTATCCTGCAGGTATACGGCTGCTTCTATAGGATCATAATCCAGCGGAAACGTAAGGTTTATACCGCCTTCCTCAGGCCAGGGTTCGAGACGCCTGACGGAGTTCAATTCCTGATAACGAAATTCAAATCCGGATTTAAATTCGTGGTGCAGGCCGGCCTGATAATTAAAATCTGCTTTCAGCGAATAAAGATCTGTTTCGGATTTAAGATATAAATCATCCGTCCCTTTGATATAAAATTCCAGCTCATTATCCCGATCTCCCTTGCGGTATTCGGTATCGGGATCTTTAAAGCGCTGGTTGTTCCAGTCCCACACTCCGAATTCGCTTCTGTGGCTGGACAGGTGCAGGTTAAGAGTATAAAACATTCTTGAAGATAGCGTATGAGATAGATTAAGAATATGGCGCCGCTGGGACACGTCGTTCAGACCCTGATTCCGGGGCAGGTATTTCCAGTCATGATCATAAACCTGAAAGATCTGTCGGCTTAAATTCTCGGTAAAATTAATCTTTAAAGCGGGTGAGACGAAATAAGTTAATTTTGCAAAATAGTTACGGTCCAGATGAAAACCATGGGGAAGATAATCATTGAAATTGGAATATTTCCCTGAAAAAAAGAAAGAGAAATTTTTGAAGAGCGGCACCGGACCACTCAGTGAACCCTGCAGCTGACCGGGAATTTCAAGCATAACCGGATAACCCTGGAAATAATTATCGGGTTTGCTGTAAGTTATTCTCGTCTGGCTGGAAGCATCCAGAATCGGATTCTTGTCCGTTACCAGTGCATCCTTTTTTCGGTAAGGTGAACTGTTCAGGTAGTCTGTTAAAACTTCCAGTTTTCCGCTGTATTTGCGGGTGGCTTCCCGGGTGACGATATTGACGATGGCAGACATCACGTTACCGTATTCGGCGTTGAAAGTACCGCTGATGACCACCATTTCATCGATAGCTTCCTCTGAAATAGAGATGCCCAGATTGCCAGCCATTCGCTGTCTTGCCAGATCGCTCTCTTCCATTTCGCTGTCGAAGCCGCCTTTAAGGGGATCTTCAACATAGACGCCGTCGATAAGGTATGCGACTTCATCGGTCCGACCTCCGCGTACGTGCAGACGACCGGCCGCATCTTTTACCACACCAGCCTGAATAGCGAGAACGTCCTTGAAATCGCGTACCGGAAGCTCAGTAATTTCCTTGCTGCCAATATAGGTCTGTTTGGAGGTGATATCTTTCTGAATAAGCGGGCGTTCGGCAACAACCACTACCTCGTCGCCCGGAATGGGGGTCTCTGACAGCCGGAAATTTAGATTTGTGGTCAGATCCACTGATACCTGGACATTCCGTTTAATGATCTTCTGATATCCGAGCATACTGACTTCAATCTGATATATTCCTGGTGGGACGTTCATGATAAAAAAGCGACCCCGGGAGTCGGTAGAGGCACCAAGTCGCGCATCAATCAGAAGAATATTTACCCCGGGTAAGGGTGCACCTGTGGTTATATCGGTAACCGTCCCGGAAATTTTTCCGGTTGTTCCTGCACTTATCAATGAAAAAAATGAAAGGAGAAACGATAAAAGAATTGCAGCAATCAGCCTTTTAATCATCAGCCATTTCCCACCAAAATTAAATTTTAATACTCGTTTTTAACAGAAAGGTTTCTTGAAAAATTTTATATTAAATCCATGAAAATATATCATATAACAAACTGTGCGCCAAAGTGTTTTACATAAATGCGGTTTTGTATTTCTTAAAAGGTTATTTGGCTGCAGTTTTTTAGAAGAAATATTTTATTTTCGAACAAACATTGTTATGTTGTTATAAATAATACATTTCAGTTAATCCTAACCTTTACAAATCTTTCAGAATATTGTATATTAAAACGTCTCCTGTGGTAAGTTGCCCTGCTCTGAGGGGAGCAGGACACCCAGATCAGCAGCTTGCATGGGATTTAACAGGAACTCACCGGTATACTGAACCGACAATTCCCCCGAAAAGCAGCATCCGTTATAGTTTTTGACACAGGATTGATAGACAAATGCATCTGATTTTTGTAAATATAGTAGTCAACAAATTATTCTCTATAGCAGGAGGTAGAATTGAAAGTACTCTTCTATCTTCTTTTCTTATGTTATGCGTTTCATTGGTCTATTCCCAAACCTACTATTTAAAGGTAAATCTTAAAGTTGGAGGCAGCGTCACTTATGAAATTTCGGAGATCCGGAAGATCGATTTCAGCGATATCACCGGTATAGAAGACGCGAGAAAAGTATCGCAGGTCATCCAGTCTTTCAGGCTTATGCAGAATTATCCCAATCCTTTCAATCCCTCCACCACCATCCAATATGAAATTCCCCGAGCGGGAGAAGTAGAAATACGGATTTTTGATATTAATGGTCGGTTGGTTAAGACCATTAAGAATCAAAAGCAAGTAGCCGGTTCTTATAATTTCCTATGGGATGGACAAAATGATTCTGGGAATAAAGTTGCCAGTGGTCTCTATATATACTCTTTGAAATTCGAGAATACTATCACTTCAAAAAAAATGATACTTGTAAAGTGAAAGGAACATAAAAATGGTAAAATTATTGATGCTTATTTTATCAGTACTACTCTTAGTCAGTTTATCTTTTACTCAGACCATGAATATTCATACTTTATCCGGGACAGATGTATACGATCTGGCGGATATCGACAGTATTACGTTTGCGGTTACCGGAGATACTGGATTAGTAACGGATATAGACGGCAATATATATCATACGGTGAGAATCGGTACGCAGGTGTGGTTAATGGAGAATCTGACAGTCACCCGATACCGGAATGGAGATTCTATCCCAAATGTTACGGATGGACCTACATGGGGGGGACTTCTTACAGGAGCATACTGTAATTACAGCAATGATCCAAATAATGCCAGTATCTATGGTCGGTTGTATAACTGGTTTGCGGTCGATGATCCGCGAGGTATCGCACCGGAAGGCTGGCATGTCCCCAGTGAGGCGGAATGGGACATTCTGGTGAATTATCTGGGAGGCGCCTCGGTTGCCGGAGGGGCTATGAAAGAAGCCGGAACATCCCACTGGAACAGTCCCAACAGCGGTGCCACCAATTCCAGTGGATTTACTGCGTTGCCGGGCGGGTATCGCGGCATCGGTAATAATTTCGGCGGTATGGGTAACGAAGCTACCTTCTGGTCCTCTACCGAGCACAGCACGGATAACGCCTGGAACCGCTCACTGTATTATGGTAATGCACAGGTGGATCGGAGCACCAACGGTAAGCAGCACGGTTTTTCGGTTCGTTGTGTCAGGGATTAATCTTTGTTGGCTATTTTTCTATTTGGAGTCTGGGGAGAAGCCCCGGTTCAAAATTATGAAAATTAATTTAAGCAAACCTAAAAGCCCCACCATCTTCCAAAATGGCATGGCTTTGGGGGTGCGGGGAGCTATGGTTATTTCTTTAACCCGAATTTCTCAATCAGCTGAATTTCCTCACCGATTCCAGTCCTTTGAAAAAATATTTTCTATTCGAGTCGGTAATTAGATAATCAAATCCCGGCTTTACCAGGTTAAAATCAATTCAATCGTAAAACTCACTTTATTCATGGAAGAATACAAAACGAATGGGTCATTTCATGAACAGCATTTTCCTGGACTGCACAAAATCTCCTGCCTGAATGCGATAGACATAGAGTCCTGATGCCACTGAATTGCCATGATCATCCTGACCGTTCCAGACCACCTGATGGGTTCCGGCGGATCTGGGTTCGTTAACCAGAGTCCGGATTTTACGGCCGGTGATGTCGAAGATGTCCAATGAGACCGTAACATCATTCGGCAGATCAAATGAAACGGTGGTGGAGGGATTG
>JAFGSO010000337.1 GCA_016934605.1 Calditrichota bacterium
GATGCCCTGAAAAATCTGGTTGTCAATTATGATCTTTTCTTCTTTTCGGATGAAGTCTATCGGGAGTTTATTTACGACGGAGCCGTTTACACATCAGTAATGCATTTATCGGGTCTGGAAGAGAGAGCTGTTTTGCTGGATAGTATCTCGAAGAGATACAGTGTGTGCGGTGCACGAATCGGCTGTATGGTTACCCATAACCGGGACATTCTGGATGCCGGACTTCGGCTCGGCCAGGCCAGACTCTGTCCCCCCACCATGGAACAGATAGCCGCTAAAGCGGCCATAAATACTCCTTCATCCTACTTCGATGAAGTTCTTGCCGAGTATCGGGAAAGAAGGGATGTGGTGTTTGAAGAGCTGAATCAGATTCCGGGTGTTGTCGCTCTGAAACCGCAGGGAGCGTTCTATACCATCGTCAAACTTCCGGTAGATGATGCAGACAGATTTTGTATCTGGTTGCTGAAAGAATTTGACCTGAACCGGGAAACCATAATGCTGGCACCGGCAAACGGATTTTATGCAACGCCGGGAAAAGGTGTTGATGAAGTGAGGATTGCTTTTGTGCTGAACGTTGAATCCATGAGGCGTTCCATGCAGATTCTGCGGGAAGCGCTGAAGACTTATCCCGGAAGAACGCAAAATTAAAATCTGCCGGGAAGCAGTACGGCATTCAGGAAAGTTTCTGGGATGACATTCCGGAAGACTTTGCGAATTTTGATTTGCTTCAGAACCGGAATTGGGTTGTGAGTGCCAGATCCATACTTCTGGCTCCCCTGAACCAGCGAAAATTATGATTCATATAACCCAGGTTCAGCTGCCAGTATTTCAAATCTATTCCGATTCCCAGACCGAGTGCGAAACCGTATTTGCCTCCCAGTGCAATTCCACCTCTCAGGGGAATAACCGGCACAGGTAAATATTCGGTTCCCACAGATATCATGGGATTGAGACTGTTCCCGAATGCTTCGTTCAATCCCTGCTGATATGCTGCGGTAAGGACCAGTTGAGGATTATACTGGTATGCCACGGCAAAAGTGGCTTTTCGGGGGAGGCTGGTATGAAAATCCCCGATCTCGAGGGTTGTATCCATTCTTGCTTCGGAAAGATCTCCGATGCCGCTTATGTGGAAAAGAGAATCGGATTGATACTCCAGAATTTCAACTTCGTTATTTTTATTCCAGTTAATATATCCCAATGCATTGTTTACATGGAAAGAAATGGTCCACACCTTCTCATAGACTCCCAGAACGCCAAGATCGAAGCCAAAACCTGAACCACCTTCACTTCGCCGCGCCTCAACCCTGGCATTTGCCAGTAGATAATCCTGGGTGGTAATAAGTCTCCCCTCGGAAGTTTCGATGTTACCGTATGCCAGTCCTGCAAAATATTTGCCGGTTAGTCCTACTGAAAAGAAATCGAACTCCACCGGTGTCCACTGTGTTACAGGAAATGCAATGCCGAATTCCACGGATCCGCCGGCCCAGGCTTCTCCCTCCAGATCGTCGATCCGATATTCCTCTCCACTGGCATTGCCATAAAACGGAAACTCCAGGGGATCTTTCGGAAAGTTCATATATCCGTTTCCTGTGGCGCCTGCAGTCAAACTGAAAGGTCGGGAATATATCGATAATGCACGGGCACCCAGCATAACATCTCCCCGCCAGCCTTCATCCGGAATTTTACTGAAGATATCATCGATGTCACGACCTGTCAGTGAATCACCGGTTGTGAAATAACGATCGTATTCTGTCAGTGAATAACTGTTATTGTGTACCATGGCATGAGCGGAAAGCAGCTGGATTTCGAAATTGTAGTACTGTTTCAGAGCGAGAACCGCCGGATTGCCGCCAACGTATTCATTCCCCTCGGCGATTGCTGTATTGCTGCCTGCCAGCCCTAAACTGCGGGCATTATAAATGTCCTGACCAATGGTGTCAGAAACAAAAGCAAAAATTATGATCGATGAATAAATCAGAATTAAATTTTTCATTTGTACTCATAAGAATTATCTTTTATGACCATTTCGGTTTCAATATTTCCGGAGAACGAGACAAAATCGCTCCCCCGGACAATAACAAAACCATTTGTTTCCTTCAACCTCAACAGTAATCCCACCCGCAGGGGCGGATAACCAAAGAGCCCTATCTCATTTTGAGATAGATTCATAACAATCTCCCTTTCAGCAGATTGCAGGACAAAACCGGTAACCGGATCCACCTGTGCTTCGGGAAGGATAACTGATTTAATGAATTCCTTTTCCGGATTAAAATAGGCGGTTGTGTCGTATAAATTTTTCCTGGTAAAATCTCTGCTGAAGAAAATCTGAATTTCTCCACTCAGGGGACTGGAATTGATGATCCGGGCATTTAAGCGGGCGTTTTTCAGGTTTTCCCGGGCAGCTTCTTTGAAATCCTCATCCACTTCCCGCAGCGTATCCGGATCGATCTCCAGATCGGTCTGCTGGACGACATTCACCTGGAAAGGAGTGCTAAAAATATAGTGCCCTGAAATAACATCTCCGGCTGTAACCCGGGCATATCCGCTATACTCAATTTGAGCTTCTGCTTTCAGATCGGTTGGAAAAATATTTACCAGATCGTCAACATCCTGACCCTCATATTGCAGAATATTACTGCCGGTATTCAATTCGGTGGATTCGATGGTAAATTCAGCAGAATCAAGAATCTGACCATTGTCAGCCAGTTTATATCCCACAATCCTCCCGCTCAGAGACAGATTTTCCACTATCAGACCGTTTTCAAGAGACAGTAGCAGTTGGACTCCCTTCAATTTAAATCCCTGATCAAAACCTTCATAATCCACAATTTCAGATGCCACAAAAGGATCCAGAGACAGGGTATCCGGAGCAAGTATTCCCTCAAGCGAACTGAAAAATAATTCTGAGGCCCTGACGCGAATTGCTACTTCATCCGATTTTTTTAAGGTAACATTTCCGGGATCGGTGGATGCTTCAGCAAAGATGGTAAGAGTATCAAGCGGCTGGCCCTGGTTTTGCGAATTCAGAATAATGTAACCCTGCAAATTCTGAATATGCTGGGAAGCGCTGTCGTTGGGCTGAATCTCAATAATTGCCTCATAGGGCAGACCGGTGGAACCGTTGCGCAGATCGGGCAGTGTGTAATGAACACGGGCAACTACCGGAAGACGGTTCTGGAAGAAAAGTTCAATAGAACCGCTCTCAATGACTGCTTCGATTACATGGTCCTCCTGTTCCAGCCCTATATGCAGCGTATCTTCAAAGGTTTGAGAGGAGACATTACCGGTTATTTCATCAACTTCCAGATTACGGAAATTCAGATCTGCCCTGAAACTCCAGACATTCAGAGAGTCCGAGGCAACAAAAATCGACTCTGACAGGAAATGGACGCGTGAATCAAGATCCAGGGGGATTTCAACCCAGCCGTCGCCTGACCCCAGCATACCACTTCCGCTACCGGATTCTCCAGGTGCTATGGTATCTGCTATGGCAATATCAGTGACATGTGATCCATCATGAGCATTATAGACAGAAATTTCTACGCTGTTTCCTCCGGGAATTGCAGGTGCAATGGTGAGAGGAAGATTATTATAGATACTCAAGTTCACAATCCCGCTTTTTACTTGCATTGATATGAAAGCACTTGAATCGCTAATAGTAAAAGATGAGTGTATGGTAGTGTCTGGAACTTGAATAGTTTGATTGGTAAAAAGGCTCAGGTACGGTAACAGATCGGTGACAAGGATATCCCCGGTAGTAATTGTATTGAGTGAATCCATTTCAATCTTTTTCAGGGAAAAGGTTGCAGTTGAATCCGCACCCGGTATTCGCAGATCACTGGCACGGAGCGTATCAGGATCAAAGTCGCCATCCAGTTCCAGGTAAAGGCTGTCGCCTTTAACCACCACTGTTGTGTCATTGGCGAATTTATCGGCGAAAATTATTTTTTCGGTCATCAATGGAACAAGAAATTGAGTTGACCAGCGGGGTAGCACCGGTTCATCTATGGAACACCTGGATATCAGGAGAACCATCAGAATCATCAGATAAAAAAGAAGTTTTGACTGCATGGATCAGTTATTCCTGTTTAGTTCATTGATACAGAAAATCGAATATGAAAATTATCGGACTCCTGAATATTTTCATTAGTGAATTAGTAAAGTCCATCGGTGTCAGGAGAGGAATTAACTTAAATGAATGTGAATTTTATTGAATGATATATTCTCTTAAGGTGGTATTTCCACAATTATCTTCAACTTCTATGAGAAGAGCTGCCGGTTTCCGGATGTCGTCGTGCAAAGAGAGAGTAACCACGTCTTCTTCCGGATCGAAATCGAACAATTGCCAGTTACCGTTAATATAAAAATTGATTTGTGATTCATTCCGGATACCGCACATTTCATCTTTCACCATAAAACTAACCATACCATTGCGACTGATAATAACTTTATTTTTAACCGGTTGCAAGGGCATTACAACAGGCGGAATTGTATCCCGGATCAGCGTAAACTTTTCCATACTGGTTACCCGGGAAGAGAATTTTTTCGGATTGCTCTCCTCAGCAGCAGCAATGAATGTCCAGCCCTTTTTATCCAGGTAATATAAACCAAGTCCCC
>JAFGSO010000338.1 GCA_016934605.1 Calditrichota bacterium
TCAATTATTATACAGAATTTACCATTCAGGATTATTCGTGTGCCGAAGGCATCCCTTGGGGATAATTCCCGTCTGGCGCCGGACAGGTGTGTTAATCCGTGAAATCTGTGGACGAAAAAAGTCCGAAACCAGCATCCAGAAAATTAAATTCCAAATCAGCCTTTCGGCTGACTGATCCGCCTTCCGGCGTGATTCAAAGGAAATCTTAAATACAAATTTTAAAATCGAGTAGCTAGCAGCCAGTAACCAGCAGCCAGGTTTTTAGGATTTGGTGCCGGGTGTTTAGAATTTTTTCCTTTATTTACCCATTGCTTTTTTTAGACCTATTTCTTATACCTTATACCTTATACCCACATCGTACCCACATCAACATTTTGGTAACTCATTTTAAAAATAAATAAATCTCAAAATCAGAAAGGACTTTTAAATGGCACGTCTAGAAGGAAAAACTGCAATTGTAACAGGTGGATCACTTGGAATCGGAAAGTCCTGTTGCATAGAAATGGCCAAAGAAGGAGCTAACATTGCTGTGACTGACCTCCAGGATAATGAAGGTAAAGAAGTGGTTGAGGAGATTAAGGAAAATGGAGGCTCAGCTCGCTACTGGCATATGGATGTGACCAATGAGAAAGAAGTTGAAAGTGTATTTAAGGAAGTGAAGGATGTGTGGGGCAGCATTGATGTGCTGGTCAATAATGCCGGTATTGCCGGTGTCAATAAGCCTCCCCATGAGATTACCGAAAAGGAATGGGATCAGGTGATGGATGTGAATGTGAAAGGTGTATTCTTTTGTACCAAATATGCCATACCATATATGAAAGAAGCCGGAGGTGGTAGTATCATTCATCTGTCCTCCATCTATGGTATCATCAGTGCCGCAGATATTCCGCCTTATCATGCTTCCAAAGGGGCTGTGCGACTGATGGCAAAAACCGAGGCTCTCTTCTATGCCAGGGATAACATTCGGGTCAATTCGGTACATCCCGGTTATATCTGGACGCCGCTGGTGGAAGATCTTGGTAAACAGCATCCGGACGGGGTGGAAGCATTTCGCAAGCACCTGGACAGTTTGCATCCCATCGGTCATGTCGGCGAACCGGAGGACATTGCTTATGGTGTAATTTACCTGGCTTCTGATGAATCCAAGTTTGTAACCGGGAGTGAGTTTGTGATCGACGGAGGCTACACTGTCAGATAATGCTGAGAGAGGGGACTTTATGAATACCATCGTGACATTGACCATGAATCCTGCGCTGGATAAAAGCAGCCGGATATCCCAGGTGGTCGCCAATCGGAAACTGCGCTGTCAGCCTCCCAGATTTGAACCGGGCGGCGGCGGTATCAATGTAGCACGTGCCGTCAGGAAGCTGGGAGGGTATCCCCGGGCTGTTTATCCGCAGGGCGGGAATATTGGTCAATTTTTAACCGATCTGCTCAAAAAAGAAGGTCTGGACTGTTATCCTGTGGCTGTCCGGGACAGAACCCGGGAAAATCTGACGGTGCTGGAAACGTCAAGCGGCCAGCAATACCGATATGTTTTTCCGGGGCCGAAACTGAAGGAAGATGAGTGGCAAAAATGTCTGGATGCAATCAGCCGGCAAAATCCGCCTCCGCACTATATTGTGGCCAGCGGCAGTCTGCCTCCCGGTGTTCCGGATGATTTCTTCAGTCGTCTGGCTTCACTGGTCAAAAAAATGGGTTCTCGGTTGATTCTGGATACCTCCGGACCTGCCCTGGCGGAAGCAATTGAGCAACCGCTCTTTTTAATAAAACCGAATCTGAGAGAATTTAGTGAATTAATAGGCATGCAACTGGAAAAAGAAACGCAGATTCAGGACAAAGCAATTGAGCTTCAGAAAAAGAAGCAGGTTGAGACAATTTGTATTTCACTGGGGTCAGGAGGAGTTTTGCTGGTCAGAGAAGGAAAAACCGAACAGTTCCGCACGCCCACTGTGCCTATCCGAAGCAAAGTAGGAGCCGGAGACAGCATGGTTGCAGGAATAGCGCTGGCTTTGTCCCGTAATCAGAACATCAGGGAAGCTGTTCAATTTGGTATTGCAGCCGGTGCAGCGGCAGTGATGACGCCCGGAACAGAACTATGCCGGCGGAAGGATACAGAATCTCTGTATGAGGAAATAGAAAATAATAAAAAAATAAATGGATGAGATGATATGACAAAAAATCAAGATTTGATTACCGTTGAAGATTATAAACAATTTGTCGGGCCGGAGAAAATTGAACAGCTGTATCAAAAATCTTCCCGTTTGCAGGATTTACACGTGGTGAATATAAATTCTACTTACTACGGCGGAGGAGTGGCCGAACTGCTTTCATCCTTGTGCATTTTGTTTAATGATCTGGGGATAAAAACCGGCTGGAGGATCATTCAGGGCTCGCCTGATTTTTTCTCCATAACTAAAAAGATGCATAATGCACTGCAGGGGGATGAGATAAATCTGTCGGATCGTAAAAAAGAAATTTATGAATCAGTGATCCATGAAAATGCGGTACGTAATCATCTGGATCATGATATGGTCATTATACATGATCCTCAGCCGCTTCCCATGATTGAACATTACCGGAAAAGGGGTCCCTGGACCTGGCGCTGCCACATCGATATTACAAATCGGAATAAGGAGCTGTGGGAATATCTGAAGCAATATATTGAAAAATACGATGCGGTGATTTTAACATTGGAAGAATACAAACAGGATTTGAGAACTCCACAGCTGTTTTTCGAGCCGGCTATCGATCCGTTTTCCATAAAAAACAAGGACCTGACTGAAAAAGAAATGGATGAACGGTTTGAACATCATAAAATACCGAATGATCTGCCGATAATTGCGCAGGTTTCCCGGTTTGATCGCTGGAAGGATCCGGAGGGAGTTATCAGAGCATTTCGTGAAGCTCGAAAGGAAGTTCCGGCAACACTGGTGCTTCTGGGAAATGTGGCCACTGACGATCCCGAAGGTAATGAAGTCTATGAATCCTTGCTGGATTGTCAGGAGGAAAGAATCATTATTCTGAGCCAGCAGGATTCTGCCCTGGTCAATGCCATTCAACGGCGGGCTGCGGTAATCGTCCAGAAGTCGCTCCGGGAAGGCTTTGGTTTAACGGTGGCAGAAGCCATGTGGAAAGGAACTCCTGTTATTGGTGGTAATGTGGGTGGCATCAGGCGCCAGATCAAAGATGGAGAGAACGGTTTTCTGGTCTCATCCGTTGAAGAAACAACTGAGCGAATGGTGCAATTGATTAAAGACGAAAATTTGCGCCGGGAGATGGGTAGGAAAGCCAGAAAATCTGTGGAGCAGAAATACCTGCTGGTTCATTATCTTGAAAAATATCTGGATCTGTTCGGTTCATTTTCAACCAATTTTTCTATTCAGAATTATTTTTAAGAAATTTCAGAAAAAATATCTAAAATCAAATATAAATCCGAAGAAACAGGAGGCTTATAATGTATCCAGAAAATTTTTTTAGGAATGGGGGATTATTTTTAACCATACTGATCTTAGGGATTTTATTAGTTATCCCGATGAGTTGCGATCAGGAAAACGGTCCGTCTGATGAAATAATCCGGATGGCCAGGGAAAGCGCCAATGCCATTATAGACAGTGTGAGAGCCAGCCAGGAGCTCGTAGAATCAGAGCCCGAGCTGGTCAATGAAAATTACAATGAAGATTTGGAGCAATATGAACTGGAATTTCATATAGAAACAGGATTTGGATCGGCTTTGACCAATTCTCCAAAAGCTTATATCATCAAGGATAAAAACCGATGGAAATTCCGGATGATCTATGGCGGAACCCATGAATTTTACCTGGATAAGAGCAAATAAAATGGATTGAATTTCTTAAGCGAGAAAGGAATCATGAATAAAGAAAACAAAAAACCACCTGACAGACCGCGAAGACAGATACCGTCCGGACAGGGAGCCAACTGGTTCCGCTATATTTTCTGGATTTTACTGATCTGGCTGATAATATCATTTTTTTTCAACCGGTTTCAGGACACCGACAGAGTAAGGGTATCTTATACGACTTTTAAAAGCCAGGTACAGGACAGCAATGTCGCCAGTATTGTAATTGAGGGACAGGAAATAAAAGGTGAATTTCGTGATGCCTATATCCTTCCAACAGATACCAGTGAGAATCCGGAATCGTATCAGAAATTTGTCACCATTAAACCCCAGATAGAAGATCCTGAACTCCTTAAGATTCTGGAAGCGCAAAATGTTGAGATTGAAGCCAGAGAAGAAGGTGAAGGATGGTGGCAGTATGCACTTATATTGCTTCTCCCATGGGTCATTATTTTGGGTTTATTCTGGTATTCCCGCCGGAAAATGCAGAGCGGCATGAAGGGAATGATGGGACAGGGGGGCATATTTGGTGTCGGAAAATCCAAGGCGCGAAGACACCGGCAATCAAAGAGCGACGTGACTTTTAAAGATGTAGCCGGACTGGAAAATGCCAAAAGGGATCTGAGAGAAATCATTGATTTTCTGAAAGAACCTGAAAAGTTCACCAAACTCGGTGCCGATATTCCAAAAGGAGTTCTATTGATGGGTCCCCCCGGTACAGGAAAAACACTGCTGGCAAAGGCAACTGCCGGCGAGGCGGAGGTACCGTTTTACAGTATCAGCGGAAGCGAATTTATTGAAATGTTTGTGGGTGTGGGAGCCTCTCGAGTAAGGGACATGTTTAGCAATGCCAAAAAAGAGTCGCCTGCCATCATCTTTATAGATGAGATCGATTCGGTAGGAAGAGCCCGCGGAACCGGATTGGGAGGCGGTCACGATGAAAGGGAGCAAACCCTCAACCAGATATTGAACGAAATGGATGGTTTTGAATCCCAGGAATCTGTGGTGGTGCTGGCCGCCACCAACCGTCCGGATGTGCTGGATCCGGCGCTTACCAGGCCGGGAAGATTCGACCGTCAGATTACACTGGAACTACCGCAGAAGAAAGCTCGTGAATCGATACTGAAGATACATACCCGTGAAGTTCCGCTCCATAAAGATGTGGATCTGGAAAATCTGGCCGCACGTACAGTTGGATTTTCCGGAGCTGAATTGGAGAATCTGGTAAACGAAGCAGCTCTTCTGGCAGGACGTAAGGAGCGGAAGGAAGTCCATGCTGACGATTTTGATTCTGCCCGCGACAAAATACTTCTGGGAGCAGAACGGGAAGAAAAAATTGAAGAGGATGAAAAAAAACTGATCGCTTATCACGAAGCCGGTCATGCGCTGATGGCTAATCTGCTTCCCGATACCGATCCGCTCCAGAAAGTTACTATAATTCCCCGCGGCCGGACATTGGGCGCTACTGAACAGGTACCGGAGACCGACCGTCATAATTATCAGAAGAATTATCTGCTCAACCGGATTGCGGTTACCCTTGGAGGACGTGTTGCGGAAAAAATTGTATTTGATGACTACAGTAACGGCGCCGCAAATGACCTGAAACAGGTGACTCAGCTGGCACGGAAAATGATCTGTCACTGGGGGATGAGTGAAAAACTGGGTCCGGTTTATTACAAACAGGGTGAAGAACACCTGTTTCTGGGACGAGAAATGGCTCAACAAAAAGATTTCAGTGAATACTCGGCTAAAATCATTGATGAGGAAATTCAGCGGATTATTGCCGAGATGGAAGAAAAAAGCATGAAGACTCTCAAAGCCAATCGCGAAAAATTGGATGCACTGGCAGAGGCACTGATGGAGCATGAAACCCTGGAGAGAGAAGACCTGGAAAAACTATTAAAAGAAAAAAAGAAAAATTCAGGGAAGAAGAAAAAGCAGAGTAAAAAGAAAAGTTAAAAAATGGGAGGATTGATCATGGCCGTACCATTTATACCGGCAAAAAAAGTAGAAGTACCGGATATTCAATTTGAGAAAAATATTGAGTTACCGGCGGATAAAACCGCTGTGATTATTGTGGATATGCAGAATGATTTTGTCAAGGATGAGGGAAATTTGAATGTACCCACAGCAAAGGAAACCATCGGTAACATTCAGAAAATTCTGCAGGCTGCCAGGAAAAAAGGTATGCACATTGCCTACACCCAGGATACAGCTGTTGAAGGTGATCCGGAATTCGATATCTGGCCTGAACACTGTATAAAGGATACCTGGGGCTGGGAGATAGTTGATGAACTGAAACCTGAAAAAAAGGATCTGATTTGCCCCAAGAACCGTTATGACGGATTTTATGGAACCTGGCTGGATCATTTTCTGATTAATATATGGAAAGTAGAGCATGTAGTGATCATGGGCACTGTATCGAATATATGCGTATTGCATACAGCCGCTTCAGCCGGACTTCGCTGGCTGAAAATTGTGATGCCGGCCGACGGAATTTCAGCACTCACCGAATTCGATCAGGCATTGACATTGCGACAGGTGAGTTCTTTATACGGGGGGAAAATAACTGAAAGTGTTGATAATATAAAATTTATATAGAAGGCAACCTCTGTCTGACATGTGACAGAATGACTCCGATAAATGAATCTGAGATATAAAATACCTAATCATCTAATTTAAAAAACGACGAATTCAGAATGGCGGACTTGACTAAACCTGATAAAAAAATAAAAAAAGAGTTGGAAGGACTTGAGAAGGTATTAAAAAAAGGCA
>JAFGSO010000339.1 GCA_016934605.1 Calditrichota bacterium
AAAGAAGGTAATATAGCAAGAAAATTACTTTTTATTTTTTCTCAGTTTAGCCTTATTTTGTGAGTAGAATTGCAATATGCCTTTTTCAAACAACGACTTCTTTGGGGCTGTATCAAAAATCAAAATATGCGTATAAATATAAATATCGATTTTCAAACATAATTTATTATCTCACCCCTGACTCCATTTCCTAAAAGAGAGGGGGCGAAGGGGAAGAGATTCCTTAAATGCCGAATATTCGCAAAAATGTATATTATTTCGTAAAATTTGACTTATGATACAGCCCCATGAAAGGGGGAGGTTGGATAAACAACAGGTCAACCAGATAACTACAAAATAGGATCAATCGAACAGTTGAGGTATATTTTTCTGCCTAAGAAATATCTATTTTAATTCAATTTTTGAAAGAACGTTTTTTATATCTTTATCAATTTGCACGTTTGAAATTTTTTTGAATTTTCTGTAAAACTGTGAATCAATAATTATTTCTTTTATCAGAATAATTACACATTTACCCGGACTATGGTTGAAAATCGACCCTCTAACTATCTTTACCGCTGTTTTTCCTGTGAGAAACGCTATTCTGCAGAGGAAATCGAATCCATCCCACATTATCTCTGCCCTTCCTGTGGCAGGGCGGAAAAGAAAAAACCGCTTCAGGGTGTTCTTTGGATTGAATATGACTATGACATGATCCGCGATACACTACCCGTGAAATCTTTCCGGTCATTACCCCCTGGTAAATTCTGGCTTTATCCCCCTTTGTGGCCCCTGGCGTTTTCGCCGCAAACGGAGGTGCCGGTTCCGGAAGGAGTTAAAAGAGAACAGTTGAAATACCTATCTCTTCCGTCCGATCTGTTCTTCCAAATAAAAATTGGAGATCACTGTTTCTGGATCCTGGACGATACCCGTAATCCGACTTTTTCATACAAAGATCGGGCATCGGAATTGGTGGTTTTGAAGGCAATTCAGAGGGAAACCAGAGAGATTACCGTCGCTTCCACCGGAAATGCCGGCTCATCGCTGGCTGGAATCTGTGCACGATTGGGATTGAATGCCAACATATGGGTGCCGGATAGTATCCCTGAAAATAAACGACTGCAGATTCAGGCTTATGGTGCACATTTACATCTGGTGCAAGGTGATTACGACATGGCCTTCGATGTATCTCTGGAAGTATCCGGTCAAAAAGGCTGGTATAACCGGAACACAGCCTATAATCCATTGACGATAGAAGGTAAGAAATCCGGAGCTTATGATATGTTTATTCAATTCGGCCGGGAGATGCCCGATTATATTTTTATTCCCTGCGGGGACGGAGTGATTCTGGGTGGAATATACAAGGGACTTCGGGAGATGCTCCAGCTAGGCTGGATAGAACACTATCCGCAACTTGTGGCAGTCCAGGCAGTCGGAAGCGATGCACTGGTCCGCTACATGGATACACATCATTTTGAGTATACACGCGCCCAAACCATGGCAGACAGTATTTGTGCAGGTGCTCCCCGCAATCTATTTATGGCAGCTAAAGCTCTGGAAGAGACCGGAGGCAGAGCCGTTGTCGTGTCGGATATGGAAATTCTTGAAGCGCAGAAACAGATTGCGCAGAAGACCGGAATACTAGTGGAACCTGCCGCTGCAGCTTCGCTGGCAGGATTTTATCGATTCCGGGAAAGCAGAATTCTGGAAAAAAATGCAAAAGTATTGTTGCTTTTTACCGGCAATGGCCTTAAGGATATGAATGCCATTGAATCATGGATTAATCGTCCGGAAGCAAAATCACCAGAAGACTGGTTGCGATATTATCAATAATGTGGTAATGAATTTGTTCACAGGACAAAATAGGATGATATGAAAACCAAGCAGCAAATAAATAAAGATCCTCTTGATTTCCGAACCGATGCAGCTCATAAAATCAGGGGGAAAACCCGCTATGTGAAAGATATGCATTTTCCCGGTATGTGGAAGGGAATGACAATTCGCTGTCCCCATACCCGCGCCCGGATCCACGACATACTGGTTAATAATGAATTTGACTGGGACAGTATTACTGTGGTTACTGCGTCCGATATTCCTCATAATGTTGTGGTAATGCTGGAGAATGATATGCCATTTCTGGCAGATGAGATATGCAATTATGCTGGAGAACCGATTATTCTTCTGGCGGCACCGGAGGAAGCTCTCCTGGAAGAGGCTGCCAGGCATATTTTTATAGATTTTGAGGATCTCCCGTTTATTGGGAGTATGCGGGAATCTGAGAATAATGATGTCCGAATTTTCGGCGATGATAATGTGTTCAAACATATCAGGATCGAGCGTGGTAACCCCGAACTGGCCCGAAAAAAAGCAGATCATATTATTGAAATTGAAGTGGAAACCGGTTTTCAGGAGCATCTCTACCTGGAACCGCAGGGTATTATTGCCGTACCCGAAAAAGACCGAATAACCATTCACGGATCCATGCAGTGTCCTTATTATGTAAAAAATGCACTGACTCATATGTTCGCCGGACAAAAACATATTACCGTTATACAGTCCGCCACCGGAGGTGCTTTCGGCGGTAAAGAGGATTTTCCGTCCCTGCTGGCTGGACATGCGGCACTGCTGGCGGCTAAATCCGGACATCCTGTCGGGATGTTTTACAACCGGGAAGAAGATGTGCAGTTTACTCCGAAACGTCACCCCTCGCTTAGCCGGCATAAAGCTTATGTAAATAGAGATGGGAAAGTTCTGGGTGCAGAGCTGAATATTCTGCTGGATGGTGGCGCATACTGCACACTATCCCAGGTGGTTCTGGCCAGGAGTGCTCTCACTGCACTGGGCTGTTACCATGTTCCGTCTGTTCGGATTGAAGCAAAAGTGGTTGCCACAAATTCAGTACCCAGTGGAGCTTTCCGCGGGTTCGGAGGACCGCAGGCGGTTTTTGCCATAGAGATGCTGATTGAGAAAATTGCCCGGACGTTAAAGCTGTACCCGGATAGAGTTCGAAAAATCAATTTAATCAAAGAAGGAGAAAAAACAGCTACAGGACAGGAGCTCAAATACAGCGTATCGGCCCATGAAACATTCGACGATGTGGTGCAGAAAAGCAGTTATCAGAAAAAATATGAACAATACCGGCGGCACAACACATCCCTTTTGAAAAAAATGAAAGAAGGTATTGTGACTAAAGAAAATAAGGAGGCAGTATTCAAAGGAATTGGTATCTCTGCCTCGCTTCATGGCGCCGGTTTTACCGGGACGGGTGAAAATAAGATTAAGGGTAAGATACGGATTACTCTGAATCCCCAGGGAAAGATTATTATTTTCACCGGATCAACGGAGATGGGGCAGGGGGAAGAAACTGCCTTAAGGAATATCATGGCTCGGTCTCTTCAGATAGCCCGGGAGGATGTTATTCTGGCGGAGGTAAATACCGATATTGTACCCGATTCCGGACCCACGGTAGCATCGCGTACCACCATGATTGTCGGCTCGCTGCTGGTGGAAGCAGGAAAGGAAATAGTTACACAACTATCCAGGAAAATCGAAAAAGAGAAGAAATGCCATTTTTCTTTTTCAGATGGTACTTTTCGGTCAAATGGACTGCAATATTCTTTTCGGGAGGTGGCCGAAAGATTTTCTGGACTTACTGTTGAGAAAGTGTACCGGCATCCTCCACAAATTCAGTTTGATGATATCCATTGGAAAGGGGATGCCTATCCGGTTTTTTCCTGGGCAGCAGCTGTCGCTGAAATTGAAGTAGATCCCATAACATTT
>JAFGSO010000340.1 GCA_016934605.1 Calditrichota bacterium
ACATCATAGTTATAGATGATAAATTCATCCAATGGAGCTGAGGACCAGGCATAACTGTACTGAATGACATCCAGAAAAAGAGGAACATGGTTTTCGATATTGGTGATATTATAATCGCTGTAACGGCAGATAAAATCCTGATCGGAAACAGCACCATAATTATTCCAGTAAGGAATATCAACAGTATCACCCTTTTTCACCACCCAGAGTGTGTCCCATGGTTCTGCAGTCGGGAAAAATTCCGGGGGAGTAAAATGCGTTCGCGTCACCGAAACCAGGGTATCTCCATTTGGAGTGATTCCTCCAATCCAGATGCCTCCCTGATACATATGTTCTTCATTACTTCCGGCCGGCATTTCACACCATAATAATCCGCGGTAGCGTGTATACGGCTGATTTTCGAAACTGTCATCCAGTGTGCCAAAATTGGATACAAATTGACGGACTTTACCGACATTATGGATTTTATAGTCAATTGTCGTAAACTGACTGTATACCAAAAAAGGAATCAACAGAAACAGAGAGATAAAAATTTTAAAACTTCTCTTCATAAAAAGTATCCTCTTTTGAAGATCACATTATTTTATCAGCACAAATTTCCCTACCTGAACCTCACCCGTATTTCTGTCCTCCACAGTAAAGAGATAGATACCACTGGCAACAGCCTGGCCGATATTGGAAGTGAGATTCCAGTCTTCAAATCCTTTGGTAAAATCATTGTGCTGGATAGTATCGACCAGATCGCCCGAAATAGTATAAATTTTAATAGTGCAAAGTGCCGGGAGATTAATGAACTGGACTCTTCTGTCCTGCTCCAGCCAGCGGTCTCTGGTTGGATCCGGTCTTTCCCAGGGTGGATTGTATTCATGATAGGCAATGTCACCCCGATAAGGATTTGGAACTACAGCCACCTGGCCGACATTCTCAGGAGGTTCGGGGCCGGGTATTATGGTAACGGCATTGGCATTTCGACTAGATTCCTGTGAGGGAAAATCGGCGGCAGTATCCGGTTTGGAAAAAGCGGTAACCGTATAATAATATTCAAAATTATTGAGAAGACCGACATCTTTATAAACACTATCCAGTCCGATATTTCTGCCAAATTCGTTATCCGGCAAATCATATTCTCCCAGCAATGTCCATGGACCGGTGGCACTTTTGGTACTTTTATAGACACGATAACCCTCAAAAGGGACTTCCGCACTATCCAGGCGATGGGGATCGGTATAGGTTTCCGGATTCACCTGTCCCGGAAGTGCATTCCACTTCAAGGTGACAGCATGATTCTCTATACTCACTCTCAGGGGTGGCTGAGGAGGTGGTGAGGGAACACGAAAATCATTTTGACGCAGCCAGTCCAGACGCGATGCATTCTCCAGTAAACCATTAATACCTTCACCCAGAATCTCACCGACAGCAAAGTTCAGAGTATCGCCCACTTTCAGATCGAATGGCCCGAAACTGACAATAAACTGAGATCCGACCGCTTCCAGCTGATTCTGCATGATCACTTCCTCGGACATCTGTTCATAACGTTCCGGATCACGTGCCGGGGGAGCACTACCCCCCTGTCCTTCGTACCAGTTGAATGTCCAGCGAATACTGTCCTCCGGGATATCTTCAGACAATATTATTTTTACCCCGATCGGGCTGAATGCCAGCTCATCTGTTCCGCCAGCAGCATCAAGAGAGACGCCCATATGCTGATCGGGATAATAATTGGAATAATCATCCAGAGCAAATGACCATCCCTGGCCGCGGTAACCAACATTACCATCCAGCCAGTAGGCGATATAGACATCTTCCAGATCGTGGCGGGTGGGAATGATAAAATAGTTGAAAACAATCATCTCATCCAGAGGAAACGAACTCCAGGCATAGCTGGTCTGAATAACATCCACATACAATGGCTGATGGTCAGGAAGGTTAGTAATGGTATAATCGTTATAACGGCAGACAAAATCCTGATCGGATATTCCGACATATTGAGGCCAGTACGGAATATCCACAATTTCTCCTTTCGAAACCACCCAGATGGTATCATAGGGCTGGCCGGTCGGATAAAATTCCTGTCCCGAATTCCAGCTGGTTGTTACAGAGACTGCGGTATCACCATGCAGAAGTCCACCAACCCAGATTCCCCCTTCGCCGACATGTTCTTCGAAGCTATTGGGTGGAAATTCACAATAGATCAGGCCGGACCAGGAGCCCCATAATACGCCGGTTGGCCACAAACTGCCGATATTGGAAACAAACTGTCTGACCTTTCCGATATCGTGCATCTTCCAGTCCAGCGAAACTTCCTGCTGCGCCATTAACGGAATCTGAAACATAGCCAGAATAAAGATGAAAACTATTCTTTTTAAAAACAATTTTTAGTCCTTCAGTCTAGATTCATTTTTTATTTTGTTTAATTCATCCCGGCAGACCGGAACCACTAAGTCACCAAGACACAAAAAAATATAGAGTGTAGAGATTAGAATTGATAAAAAAAATCCTATTCATATCTGACTTATAAGTTCTATAATTCATAAATATTACTTACCTCAGTGTCTTTGTGCCTTCGTGGTTGCTAATAATGCAGGTTAAAAATGTTTTCAATAAAGATAATCCATTTTTCGTCTAAAATTCAATTTTCATACCCAGATTAATCTGGCGAAAAGCGGCGAATCGTCTTGGATCCAGATAGGTATACATATCATACCAGTTAATAAGCCGGGATGCGCCGATACTGGTCAGCTGCGGATCGATATCTCCATAACGGTATGGTTCACCGGTATAGGTATTAAATCCGTAACGGATTTGTACATTTTTCTGATTAAACACATTGAAAATATCTGCAAAGAATCCCAGATTGAAACCGAACATCTCAAACGATTTTGTTATCTTGAGGTCCGTTACCGAAGTGAATGGTGCATTTGCTGAATTTTCGGTTTTTTGCCTTACTGCCGGATCCAGTGTGAACGGCGTATAGGGCTGCCCGGAGGAGAAACGTGACAGGACCGATATGTTCCAGTTATCCGGGAGTTGCAATCCAAATATATTTGGGCCTCTATTTTCCGG
>JAFGSO010000341.1 GCA_016934605.1 Calditrichota bacterium
AATCGATGAATAATAGTCATCAGCAGATGGGTGTTGGTATCGCGGATAAATGCCATATGATACCATTTTCCGACTTCCATGATATTGGTAGCACTGTTGGATTGTGGCCATTGATCCTGCGAAGCTGCCTGATAGCCGCAACTGAACATGCGCTGATCGCCCCACATCTCTACAAAATAATTTGGTCGCCAGAAAGTTTCCGACCCGGTCTTAATCACCAGACGGGGTACCCAGCGCCAGTCGCTGGAACCGGTGCCGAAGGTGAAGATATTGATCCATCCTTCAATCGTCCAGTCAC
The DNA here is from genome assembly GCA_016934605.1 of Calditrichota bacterium. Taxonomy (GTDB): domain Bacteria; phylum Calditrichota; class Calditrichia; order RBG-13-44-9; family RBG-13-44-9; genus RQOF01. Next base: position 299 of record JAFGSO010000341.1, read on the forward strand.
CTACCAGATCCAGATACTGGGTGTCTGCTACCGTTATATAAGCAGAATCAGCCTGAGAATCATTGTCAATCCGCAAGCATTGATTCATACCGGTGACGGGATTAGTCAGGAAAAAGAAGTTGGATGCATCACCATTATATTCACCGTTTGCAGAGAATGTCGATTCATTGACCAAATCTCCGTCAAAGTGCAGCAATAACATGGTATTGGCATCGGTTGTATAAGGTCCTCCGATCTGAGCAAATAATCCCAGAGGAAATAACAACAGGACAAGAAATATTCCTGCCCGGGTTTTACTGAACGCTAACAAATGCGCCATGATAGACCTCCGATTTTTATGAATGTTTCCGAAAAGGGAACAAATTTATCAATTCCCTTCTTACCTCACTCCGCTCCTGTAAAACAATTTCTGTGAATGGAAAATTCTCACCTCCTTTCTTACCCTTAAAATTTTTCAACTTTTTCCTTAATTATTTCTGATCCGGAAGATATAACACTCACATACATCCGGGGCTGCTTTTTCAGCTTGTCCCGGTAAATTCGTTCCATCTGTTCCTCGAAGTATTCCAGCTGAGTATTTTTTACCAGATTAATGGTGCACCCCCCGAATCCGGCTCCCATCATGCGTGCACCCAGGACTCCCTTCATGGCGGCAGCACCATCCACCAGCATATCCAGTTCAGGGCAACTCACTTCATACAAATTGCGTAATCCTTCATGAGACTGAAACATTTTCCGGCCAAACTCTGCAAAATTGTCTTCCTCCAGAAATTGGCAGGCATCCAGTACGCGCTGATTTTCCTGAACCACATAACTGCAGCGTTTCAAAGTAACCGGATCCATTTCCCTGGCGTGAGATTCCAGCATACCTGGCTGCACATCCCGCAGACTTTTAATGTCGGGATAATACTTCTGCAAAAATGCCACACCTTCTTCACACTGAGAACGTCGCAGATTGTATTCAGAAGCGCCCAACTCCCGCTGCACCTGGCTGTCACATAAAATAACCTTCAGACTTTCATCTTCGAAGGGAACATATTCGAATTCCAGTGTGCGACAATCCAGTTTCAGTACTTTCTTTTCCTGCCCGAAAATATTGATCAGTTGATCCATTATCCCGCACTGGACCCCCACAAATTCATTTTCCGCCCGCTGGGACAACTTCACCATGGTCATACCATCCAATCCCAGATGAAATATTTCGTTTAAGGAAAATATCAGACCGGCCTCCAGTGCAGCAGATGAAGATAATCCCGCGCCAATCGGGATATTTCCTCCGAAAACACAATTAAAACCCGGAACAGGTTTTCCTATTTTCTCCAGCTGGTCCAGAACACCCAGCAAATAATTTGACCATTGCTTATCTGAGTGGAATAATTCTGTATTCCTGAAAGTAAACACATCACTCAGATCGAGAGCAAAAAACGTGCTTTCATCTTTATAATTGGGTGCAATCGCGAAATAAACAGCTTTATCAATCGCCCCGGGAAGTACAAATCCCTCGTTGTAATCGGTATGTTCCCCAATCAGATTCACTCGTCCGGGGGACCTGACCGTAAACGGATCTTCCTTGAATAAATCTTTAAATTTTTGCTCTACCCTGTAAAACAATTCATCCATTTTGTCGTAGGTTTTTTTGGGTCATTTTATTATCAAAAAACAAGAATAAAATACCTACCACCAGCATAATAGCCCCCCACCAGATATCCGGATGAAGATTCTGAAGAACGGTTTCAGGACGTGCCGGGGAAATCAGATAATAAATACCGGTCAGGAAAATGATTACACCAACAACCAGGAGCATCCAACCCACGAAATACCATATGGTACGCATTTCTTTCTTTGTTTCAGTTGTCATAAGTTATTCCCCGCTTTTACCAGAAATAAACATTTAAAACCACCAGAATCACCAGTGAGATAATACCCCAGAATTCCGGCTTTTTCATCAGCGGAACCGGTTTGCCAACCGTCTCTTCAGTCAGCCCCTTTACCAGTCCGACCAGTTCCTTCTCCGATCTCTTTTTGGTGAATAAACTGATCACAATTGTTAAAACAAAACAGATAAGCCATGCCCACCAGGCCCGCCAAAAATTGGCGGCCATATCGCTGGCGACCTCCGACATGGTAATCAGGCTCTTGTCAATCCAGTCGAATTTTACGGCCAGGAACATACCGAAAGAGGATCCCATGCCTGCCAGCAGTCCCCAGAAGGCCCCGTTGGGAGTAATCCATCTCACAAACATGCCCAGCAGCATAGTGGCAAACAGCGGTGCATTGACCCAGGAAAATATAGCCTGCATATAATCCATGATAGTGGGCATACTCTTGGCCCAGTATGCCGTTACAACACTCAGCAGAATGCCTCCTACCGTGGCAACGCGTCCCATCCATAACAGGTGAGCGGAAGAAGCATCTCGTTTAATCACCGAATGATAAATGTCATAAGTCCATACGGTATTAAAGGCGCTGATATTTCCGGCCTGCCCGGCCATGAACCCGGCAAGGAGCGCGGTGACTCCCAGTCCCACCAGACCGGTGGGGTAATAGCGGGCAATTAACATGGGCAATGCCGAATCATAATTAATTTTATCTCCATCTCTGAGCAGGGCAAATCCTGAATTGGCATCCTGAGACAGAACCAGGGCAATCAGACCGCCGATAATGACAATGAATGGCAGCGCCATTTTGAAAAAGGAGGCAATGACGGGAGCCATTCTGGCAGAACGTAAATCTTTTGCGGAAAATGCCCGCTGAACCACCAGAAAGTCGGTTGTCCAGTACCCGAAAGACAGCACAAATCCCAGACCGAGAACAATACCCGCCCAGGTCACCATCATGCCGTTCTCTGAGGGATCTGTGGAAGTTGACCAGAGAGAGGAATACGCTTCAGGAATCCGGTTGAAAATCTCCTGCAGGCTGCCGATCTCTACAATTCCCAGAACCGTCACCAGGAAGAGTCCGAACCAGATAAGGAAAAACTGAATAATTTCGGTAAAAATGGCAGACATCAAACCGCTGAGCGTGACATAAACCGCTACCGTGGCAGCGGAGGCCCACATGCTGACATCCCAGTTCCAGCCCAGAAAGGTGTGCAATACCAGCGCCATGGCATAAAGATTGATGCCGGACACCAGCACAGTCATAAAGGCAAAAGCAATGCCGTTCAATACCCTGGTCTTTTCATCGAAACGGAGTTTCAGGTAACCGGGGATGGATTTAATCCGGCTGCTGTAATAGAACGGCATCATATAAATGGCCAGAAACAGCATGGCCGGTATGGCACCAATCCAGTAAAAGTGAGCCACATACATACCATATTTGAAGGTATTCCCGGTCATTCCCAGCAATTCCAGAGCACCCAGATTAGCGGAAAGAAAGGCCAGTCCGGCAACCCAGGAACTGTTTTTCCGCCCGGCCAGGAAAAAATCCTCGTCGTTTTCGGTATAACGCTTCAGATAAAAACCAATCCCCAATACAAAAACAAAGTAGATCAGAATGATCAACCAGTCGATAAAAGTAAGTCCGATTTCTTCCATAGTCCCCTTCGCCGTTTTCGCCCTATTTGCTGTGGGTGGCCAGCTTGGAAGGCACACCCGTTTCCAATTTAATATCCAGTTGCCAGCTTCGTTTTTCCTGACTTTGAACGACAGCGGCCTCTCCCCTTCTAACAGCCTCTTCAAGGGTATCCGGACGGCCACTGCACGGTTCAATCGCAACGGTGAGATGCTTCATGTCGCCCTGTTCAGGCCATCCACCGTAGCAGAGCCATAAACCCAGATAATTATTTCCCGGATCACTGGATTCAAAAACCAGGCTTTCTCCGGAGTTATGAAAATATACCGCTGCACTGCTTTCTTCCAATCTATTGGTAAATCCCTTGATGGCCTGAGCCAGAGATTTTTCCTGCACAACGGAATAATCCAGCCGGGGGTGTTTTGAATCAATAATAGGCCACGGCACTTTATCACCAAACATTCCCAGGCGCGATTCTGAAGCCCAGTTGAGAAAAAGTTGTTCAACATTTGTACTTAAAAAAATCTGATCACCCGGCGTCACTTTGAGCAGCGGGTGAGCACTCCATATATAATAAAAAGGCTGATCATATAAATTGATGAGGCTATATCGGATAGAGATTTGGTTATCCTGCAGGGTGATTTCCTTTCGGAATTCATAATTAAATTTCTTACCAGCCACTGACAGTTCGAGGATTGACCCGGTGAAGGAATAATTCCAGGGAACTGACCAGACTTCACCGTGATCAGGGAATATAATATTTTCATTATTAACCGGAAATGGGTAAACGGACTCCGAAATGGTGGGGAAACATTCGTCAAAACCACTGGTATCATAATTTTCGAAAACGGCACCATAAAAAGGACGGTGATATGATCCATTCCTGTTCTGCGGTTCCAGCAGATACTGTCTTTGTGTTTTTTGACTGCTCAAGCGGATCATCTTTCCACCGATTTCAGGTAATACCACAATTCTCAATTTGTCGTTTTCCAGAAACAGATGTTTCAGCCCTTCAGAAATATATGTTCCGGTCTTGACTTTCTTCATTTGTTCTTACTTTTTATTAACGGATGAGTATATCCGGCTGTGGATATACTTTACCATCCAGTTCAACGTCGATCACAGGCCAGTCACCGGTTTTTGTAACCACCTCGAAACCGTCTTTATAAGCAATGATGGTGTCTTCTATTTTGGCACCGGTGATGGTGGGATTCCAGGCAAATGCCTGTTTATCTCTGACAACTTCTTTGATTCCCGGATAGATGACATATTCCCGGTCATTATACCCGATCGCTCCGCCCTGATGATGTTTTTTCCATTCATCCTCGAAGCCGGCTTCAGCATACCAGGTTTTACACATCTCAAAAATATCGGCAGTGGCAGTACCGGGAACGGTCGACTGCTGATATTTGGCATTTACCCAGGCGCACTTTTCCAGCTTGTTTTTCAGATCATCGGGGAGAGCGCCAAAATGGACAAATCGGGTAACTGCCATGGGCATTCCCCACTTTTCTGCCAC
>JAFGSO010000342.1 GCA_016934605.1 Calditrichota bacterium
AAAAAAAATCATTCATATTTTCCAAACACCTGACTGGTAAAAGTGGAAACCTGATAAATAAAAGCATTAAAAGCATATTCGAGGATCGGAATCATCAGATCTGGGCGGTAGACAATACCACGTTATATAAATACAATCCGATTGATTCAACTTTTAAAAATGCAAAACCTCTCATAGAGGAAGGTGCAATCAGAAAAGATGATAAACCGAAGAATCTGGATACCCAGTTTATTACCGAAGACCAAAAGGGTGATTTCTGGTTTTATTGTTTACAGGGGATAATTCAGTATAATCCCATAACCGGGGCAACTGTCCGTTATCCGATGAAGCAGGAAACAGATTTCGTTGAAAAAGGAGTAACTACCCGGATTTTTGTAGATTCTGAAGGTCTATTCTGGCTAACATTCAGAAATAGTCTGGTAAAATTTGACAGACGAATGCAAGAATATGTGCATTTCAAATTAAATCAAAGAGAGTTTACCCTGCTGGAGGAGCGCCTGCTTCCGGAAATTGTAGAAGACAGTTTTAAGACCCTGTGGATTGGAAGTACGGATGGGCTCATTCTATTTAATAAAATAAAGCATAATTTCACAGATTTCCAAGATTTACCGGATATGGAGCCGTTAAACGCGTATATTTATATAAATAAGATACGATTAGATAATCAACATAATTTTTGGTTTTGCACGGACAATGGAATTTTTAAGTATAATCAGAAAAACAAATTTATAAGTGTCAAGACCATTTTAAAAGACACTCAAAAAACTAATTATAATCAAAAATTGGCGGTTTTAAAAATTTGTCAAGATTCGCTTGGACATCTTTGGATTGGTACTACTGATGGTTTAATTAAATATGATATATCAAATAATAATTATAAATTTATTTATACTCCTGAAAAAATTAGATTTATCAATTTTTTATATCGGGACAAAGAAGGAAATATCTGGGCATCGACTACAAAAAATTTAATCCGATTTAATAAGGCAACAAATGATACAACAGATTTTTCTTCCAATTTTTCCGGATTCTTTGAAAACAAAAGATGGTTCATTTTTAAAGCAGAAGACATAAGTAACGATAAAATTCTCTTCGGTACTCGCAGGGGCTTGATAAGTTTTGATAAAATTACAGGTAACTTTAAACAATATTTAGTTCCGGATAGTATACGGAATATAAATTCAATATATGAATTCCTCAGCGACGAGAATGATTTATATTGTCTAAATTTATCAAATAATCTGATAAAATATCATACAAAATCAATGAGATTTGATATTTTTGATTTATCAAAAGTAAAAAATTTAAATTTCAATTTTAAAAAAGCTTATTTAGACGTCGACAAAATTTTATGGATTGGCACAACAAAAGGACTGATACATTTTAACACAAAAACTCATTCGCTTTCTGCAGAAAGTATAATCTTGGCTGATTCAAATACGCTTGAATCTGAAACTGTATCGTGTATTTGCCAGGACAGAATTGGGAATGTCTGGTTTAATTTTTCCGGATATTTGATACAATATCATGTACAGAAAAAGAATTATCAGGTTCACATCGAACAAAGAAGTGATGTCAATAAAGATGAAATTTTAGAGATTATTGAAGATTCTGAAGGATATTTGTGGATACTAAGAAAAAATGGACTGTCCAGATTCTGTAAAGATAAAAAATATTTCACACGATATGTAAATCCCGAAACAGGCGATGAATTCAGAAATATATTGATGATTCCAGATGGTTCCTTCATAATCGGAAGCGATTTCGGCATTTACCATTTCCATCCGGATGATATAATCAACCGCAAAATCCCTCGCGTGGTATTCACCGATTTCAACGTGATGAACAAACCGTTCCCCCTGGACAGCAGCATCACCTTCAAAAAACAGATCACGCTTACCCATGACCAGAATTTTTTTTCGCTTCAGTTTGCGGCGCTGGACTATCAGGATCCGAATAAGAATCAATATGCCTATATGCTGGAGGGTCTGGATAAGGACTGGATTGATAACAGTAACCGGCACTTTGCCAGCTACTCGAAAGTGCAACCGGGCACCTATATGTTCCGGGTGAAAGGATCCAACAGCGACGGTTACTGGAACGAGAAGGGTGCGGCTATTAAAATTGTGATACTGCCGCCATGGTGGCAGACCAGCTGGGCCCGCTTGAGCTACGCCCTGATCGCGGGATTGCTCATATTCGGATTCTGGCGATTTCAGACCAACCGCATCCGCATGAAACATCAGTTGGAAATTGAAAAACTGCAGGCGGAGAAACTGCAGGAAATAGACCGCGTAAAATCCCATTTTTTCGCTAATATCTCGCATGAATTCCGTACACCCCTCACCCTTATTCTGGGTCCGCTGGAGAGTCTGAGAGCCAGAATCTCAGACAGCCGCACCAAACAGGAATTGAATCTGATACAGCGAAGCGCCCAGCGGCTTTATGTGCTGATCGGACAGTTGCTGGATCTGTCCAAACTGGAAAGCGGACAGATGAAACTTCAGGCGGAGCGAATAGTCCTGGGAAATTTCCTGAGACCATTGATTCTTTCCTTTGCCTCCTGGGCGGAACAGAAAAAAATCACCCTTCAGTACCAGGAGCCGGAAAATCCGGTGGAAATCTATATTGATACCGAAATTATTGAGAAGATCGTAACCAACCTGCTTTCCAATGCCATGAAATTTACTCCGGAAGGAGGGCGGGTTTCAGTAAAAACGGAAGTTTTTTCGGATATCCAAGAATCATCCGGAGATCCTGTACCGGAAGATAAATCGCAAAAATTCGTTACCATATCCGTTTCCGATAGCGGGCCGGGTATTCCCGAAGACAGTATCGAACATATTTTTGATCGTTTTTACCAGGCTGGAAATGGGTATTTGAATAATCAGGATGGTACCGGGATCGGGCTGGCCCTCACCCGGGAACTGGTAGATCGACATTACGGAAAAATTCGGGTGGAAAGTTCTCCGGAAAAAGGTTCCACCTTCACGGTGGAGTTGCCTCTGGGTATCTCACATTTCAGGGAAAAGGAAAT
>JAFGSO010000044.1 GCA_016934605.1 Calditrichota bacterium
TGGACCTGGTTGCTGATGTTTCCTATGAACGATTCCATTGATAAACCGATTCAGCTGTGGGATTATATGTTCCTGCCATCGGAAATGGAAAAAATCCTGCGGGATTTCACATACAGAAATCAGGAGGGCAAAATAATACCGTTGGTGGCTGAAGAAAAAATAATTTTTCAGGCAGAGGGGAGGGAAGCAATACCGGATTCACCTCCGAATTATTTCTGGATTACCCTGTTAATAGGTATAACTACAGGGGGATTCGTTCTGCTGACCGGATGGCTCGCCGGGACTGGAAAACCGTTTCTGTTCGGCCTCATGAATCTTTTTATCGGATTGTTCATCGGATTTCTGGGCATTTTCCTGACTTTGGTCAGTTTATTCACTGATCACACGATTGCCTATTACAATGAAAATATATTCCTGACCAATCCGATGAGTGCCGTCATTCCTGTCTTGGCAGTTCTGTATCTTTTCCGAAAAAAATGGGCTGAAAAATGGCTGGGATACCTGTGGTATTTTCACCTGGCCATGGCTGTTCTTCTCCTTATCCTGAAACTATTCCCGCCTTTTGATCAGGACAATTCACTGGCACTGGCGACATTTCTTCCGATCTACATCGCATTTGGCTATTCGTCTGTCAGAAAAAATTATCGAAAAAAATAATATCCTACGGATTTTCTTTTCAGAAATAATACTTGATTTAAAATATTTTTTTCTCACTAATTATAACGGCTCTGTATTTATAACTTAACCATAGAAATTAACCGTTGATCGATAACGATAAAATTTCTTGAAAATTTTATGCCTGTATAATAGTTGAGGAATCCACGCGACAGCCAGGAGTTATTGATCAGGAAACAAGAAAAAGTCTGCAGTTGGTAATGAGTGTAGAGAAGCGTGACCATACAGCAAAAAACGGTTATGATCAACAGGTATAATGTAACCGGTATCCCGCAATTTCAGTATAATTTCAAGAACTAAGCCTGATGAAGAGTCTGAAAATTGTCACCGTAGACCCATCGAATTTCGACAAATATGGCTTATTCTGCGTACAAAACATAAAGCATCCCGGATACATTGCAAAAAGAAATTGGATTCAAAAACGTTTCGGTGAAGGTCTCCGCATAAAAATTATTTTAACTCCCGAGGATAAACCAGCCGGATTTCTGGAATATATGCCCGGAGAAAATACATGGCGGGTGGTCAATGCTCCGGATTACCTGGTCATTCACTGTATCTGGGTCCGCTCCAATCAATATCCATATCATGGTATGGCTTCCAGCCTGATTGGAGAGTGTATAAGGGATGCTGAATCTGAAGGGAAAATCGGAGTGGCGGTTGTGGTCAGTGATGGTCCCTGGATGGCCGGGAAAGAGGTCTACCTTAAAAACGGTTTTGCCGTGGCAGCAGAGGCTCCCCCACGGTTTGAACTCTTATTCAGAACCAACGGTACAGGGCCTCTGCCTAATTTCCCTGAGGATTGGGACGATAGATTGCAAAAATTCCATGGGTTACATCTGATTTATACCAATCAGTGCCCATATATCGGAAAAGCGGTTACAGAACTTCCACCTGTGGCAAAAAAATACGGTATCCATCTTCAGATGACAGAGTTGCAAGATGCTTCTGAAGCACACAAACGAATGCCTTCCCCATACGGTGTCGTCAGTCTGATATATAACGGCAGGTTACTGGCGGATCATCCCATCAGCGCTACCCGCTTTCGGAACATTCTACGGAAGGAGCTGGAGCTGAAAGAGGTTATTAGGAAATAAGATCAAAGAATTAAGATCAAAGAAGCAAATTGGGATATAACGGGTATAAAGGTAAAGAGGATTTGGGAAAACAGATATGGGATCAGGAGGACTTCTGATTCCTGAATCCTGCCGTGAGCCCTGAGCTCCGGGACGGCGGATCCATCAGCCGATAGACAGATTCGCCCCGAACCTTTTTCCTTTAACCACTACTCTTCTTCTCTCAACCACCTGTTTAGCCAGGCCAGGACGGTATCGTGCCACAAAATACTGTTATTGGGTTTCAAAACCCAGTGATTTTCATCCGGGAAATAGAGAAACTGACTGGGAATACCTTTGCGCTGCAGTGCGTTGAAGGTTCCGATACCCTGAGTCACTACCACCCGGTAATCCTTCTGACCGTGTACCACCAGCATTGGGGTTTTCCAGTTTTTCACATAATTAAGCGGATTATGTTTCTCATAACCATCAGGATTATCCCAGGGCGTACCCAGGTGCTCCCATTCAGGGAACCATAATTCCTCGGTATCGAAATATGCCATCCGCTCATCGATATTCCCGTCGTGATTGACAAGGCAGCGAAATCCGTCCGGCCAGTTTCCGGCAATCCAGTTTATCATGTAACCTCCATAGGATGCTCCCAGAGCACCCACCCGCTCTCCATTCAGGAAGGGATATTTTTCCAGAGCAGCCGCCAGGCCCTTCTGCAGATCAAACATGGGCAACGCCCAGTTCCCGCGGATAATGTCCTGAAACTCCTGGCCGTATCCGGCCGAGCCATGGAAATCGATCATCACAACCGCATACCCGGCTCCGGCATAGGTTTGAGGATTCCAGCGGTAATGAAAATCGTTCCCGAATGAACCATGTGGTCCACCGTGAATCAGAAATGCCACCGGATATTTCCGGGAAGGATCAAAATCGGCGGGTTTCACCAGATACCCGTATACTGTCTCATTATTATAACCTGAAAAACTGAACTGCTCGTAATCTCCCATTTCAACTGCAGCCAGTTTGTCTGCATTAATGGCTGTTATCTGCTTTATATTCTCTCCTTTCAAATCAGAGCTATAGAGCTCCACGGGGGATTTCAGATTATCCAGGCCGTACACAATTCTTTTACCCGCCAGGGAAGGTGAACGAAGGTGTCCGCGATCGATCAGTGGGGTAACTTCGGCAGTTTTCACGTTAATACTGAATAATATACCCTGAGCAAGATTTTCAGCAACCGCAAAAATTTTCTTGCCATCTTTACTCCAGAAAAAGTGAGAGGGAGATCGATCCCAGTTTGCCGTCAGTACGCGTTCTGGTCCGTCAGGCCAGTCCCGCAGAATGATGCGATATCTATCCGATTCATATTGCGGCCTATCCATGGCCAGATAAGCCAGAATCTTTCCGTCAGGCGAAAAAACAGGCTGGGTATCCCATGCTTCATTTTTTTCGGTCAGGCATTCCGGTTCAACCGATCCATCGATCGGGACATAGTAGAGATCCCAGTCAGTGGACCAGGCTTCTTTTTCATCTACTGCTTTAGTGGTAAAGACAATACCGGTACCATCGGATGTGAAGGCAATTTCCTCAATTCCACCGAAAGGTTGCGACGGTGTATCTGCATCCATATCAGGCATGAGATCCACCGGTGCACCTCCGTTTAAGGGAAAAATAAAAAGATGGGATCGGCGGCCGTCTTCCCAGGTATCCCAGTGTCGAATGAAAAGATCTTCGTAAATAACCCCGCTTGACTTGCGCTTTTCCCGTTCATCCACTTTTATCCGGGTTTCCTGAAAAGTCATCCCGGGAAAAACGTCCATGATGATGGCTAGGTTTTGACCATCAGGAGAAGGTAACAGGTAATTGACATCCAGGGGAAGACTGGTAATTTGTTTTTCCTCGCCACTTTTTAAGATATGTTGCCATACCTGCTTGGAACCCGTTCGCGAGGACAGAAAATAGATTGATTCTCCGTCGGATGACCAAAATGGATCAGAATCATTTTCCGGATCTGTGGTCAGCTGAGTGAGACCTGAACCATCAATATTTACCATCCATAAATCTGTCCGGCCCCGATCCGCCTCAAGGTCAGTAACCCTAAGTACAAAAACGACTTTATCACCGGAGGGTGACACCTGTTGACCCGAAATACGATCCATGGATAACAGGTCATGTACCGTAAAGGGATGCGGCTGACTCTGGAGAGACAGCGGTACAGCAAGCAAAACAAATAAACTCAGTAAGTTTCTCAACAAAATCATGACATTCTCCTTCTGATAATAATTTTATTCATACTTAGAATATGTTTTCCAGTCGGCAATTCATTCGATTAATCAAGATAAAAATTCATTCTCCGGAAGCAAAATTAAATTACAATTAACAAAACATGTGGACGAATTTTGATACAAGATATCCCGGGGGGCCTGGTTAAAATCAAATTTTGTGGATGTATGGAATCAGAGTGAAGCAGAACATTGAGTTAAGAGGAAAAATGTCATCCAAATTTCACATTTAATATGGTGAAAGGGGTTCCAAATTATTTAAATATAGTAGAATATCTGAACAATTGCCCGCCCAAAAAAGTAAAAGCTTTCGACCACCGGTGAAGGATTATTTCTGTACGCACGATTATCGATCGTGAGCCGGTGAGATTCGGGGCAGGCCGGAAGTTTCTCACCGGGCAGCTCGCGAATCCACCGGAATCTTCCATGTTTGTCGGATATCGACCAACTTTTATGCGTTCAACGGCGTGAAGAAAACCATAAGTATGACCCGCTGCATTCGCTGGTTAAGAAAAAACTGACAAATAAGATTTCGTTTTTAAGGCCGGATTGCTTCATCTTCTTAACTTTTCAGGACAGATTGAAGTTAAGCGAATTTTATCCCGTTTTTTGAATATATTTTATCCCTGGGATATCTTTAAAATCCGAATCCTGGGTCCACAGAGTTGCTGAAAAAATTTTTGCAGTCGATAGAATAATACTGTCTGCCATCGGTAATTTCAGCTCTATACTTAGTTTTGCTGATGACAATGAAATTGATTCGTCAGTGTCTATTATTTTTCCTTGTTGCATCAACGCAATGGCTTCTAAGGCTGAATTTTCATCCCTTTCTTGAGTTACCTTTTTAAATACTTCATAAAGATTTATTGTGGAAACAATTAAATTTTCGGTATCCTCAATAGCGGCAGCAAAAAAGTCAGCATTCTTACCATTGGCAAAATATTCCAACCAACCCGATGAGTCAATCAGATTCATAACTATAATCTATCCTGGTCTCGAACAATTTCTGTATCAATTCCCTTTAGAAATCCTCTCATATCCTTTATATTTTTAACTGGTATGAGTTCTATTCTCCCTGCAAAGAAAAATACTTGAAACTTCTGACCTTTTTTAACTTTAAGTCTTTCACGGATCTTTTTAGGGATAACCACTTGGTATTTTGGAGATAGAGTGACTGTTTCCATAAAACTCCTATCGATTGCATAATTGCACTACGATTAATATAAGGATACAAATAACGTATGTCAATATCAAATTTGGCTCACACCAGGCTTCCATGCACGTGACGCCAAGCGCCAGCATTCAACAAAACTCAACCGATAATCAGTCTACAAGAATTCCAAATCATTCAAGGCCCGGGCATCATGGTCAGAGATTTGATTTTATTCTTGTCACAAAATTTAGCCTGAAATTCATAACCACCAAGTCACGAAGGCATAAAGATAAAAAAATAAATGAGTTAAAAAGGATTTGTGATTTTAAATACTTCATTTACCGATTTATTTTTGTCCTGGTTTATTCTTAGTGTCTTCGAGCCTTGGTGGTCCCGGTCTGCCGGGATGAATTAAGCAGGTTAGTAAGTGTTCCGCTGAGATATTATTTTTATTCACTTTTGTCCAAAACAAGGTTTCTTAGTTGAATGTTTTGGACGTCCATGAATTTCTTTTATATCTATGCTCTTTTACTTTAGGGGGCTGTATCATAAGTCAAAATATGTGTATAAATATAAATAACGCTTTTCAGAATGCCCTTATTAGCTCACCCCCAACCATTTCTCTTTCAAAAATAGGGGGCGAAGGGGGAAGGTTTCCCCGAATTCCGAATATTCGTAATATTGTATATTATTTCATATAATACGACTTATGATACAGCCCCAAAACGGATCCTACCAACATCGTATCCGTCCCATCGGGACGGCTGATGAACCGCTATTCTCCCAAAAAAATTGTCTGGTTCTGCTATCAAAGTGTGAGTGCATCATTCTTATATAATAAGGAGTTTTCTAAAATGTTTTGGACAGCAATGATTTTTATTGAACTATTAACTAAATTTTCATTTAAGGACAAGATATCCTGGATGTTCTGGATAAATTTCATATTTTTGATGTAAGGAGATAAGTTTTCTGAGCATAGGACATAGATACAACTAAAAGAATCACCTTATATTGTTACTTTGTACTTTGTATTTTTTTCTTGTTATCTTGTTATCTTGTATCTTGTATCTTGTATCTTGTATTATACAATCTCTGTAAATGTTTTTCTTAATACGACAATTTTCGAAGAAGTCAGTTAAAAAAAGAAGCCAGGTACAGCTTTCGCCATACCCGGCTTGGGGAGGGGGATTTGGGGATTGCCTCCTGAGCGTTTCCGCAGCAGGAGACAGTTTTTATTTCACGAGCATCATTCGACGAACTTCTCTGAATGATCCGGCTTCAATTCTATAAAAGTACATGCCTGAAACCAGATTCCTGGCATCGAAACGAATGTTATGGACACCGGCAGCCATTTCCTGATTCATCAGAGAAGCCACTTCTTCTCCCAGTATGTTAAAGATTTTTAAAGACACAAACCGAGCTTCCGGCAGAGAGAATGCTATGGTAGTAACCGGGTTGAACGGATTCGGATAATTCTGTTCCAAATTATATTCCACGGGTATTAGACCCCGGTTATCAGAAATTCCGGTTAAAATACCAAACTCAACCACCTGTCCATTGGCCAGAGCGGCAAACAGACCGAATGCCTCACCGTTCTGATTGGCAGCCGGATTCAGAAAACCCGATGCAA
>JAFGSO010000343.1 GCA_016934605.1 Calditrichota bacterium
GTCCGATATCTACTGGTGTGGCGGGTGCAGAAGATTTTTCTTTCAGAAACGGTAGATTTTTGAAGATGTCAGTAAACTGATATAAACCAAAAATCACAGCGGCAAGAATAATAATTACGGCAGCGGCGGTCAGGAATTTTTTAAATCCACCGGTTGCCTCATCACCCCATTTCTCTGGCGGTTCACCGGTAAAATCTGCTGATCCGGCTTCCCGGTAGCGCATCTCTGCTTTGCCCTTTTTAGGAGGTTCTTCCACGGTATCAGACTCTTCAAGCTGAATTTCTGCTTCTGGCTGCTGTTCTGCCTGCTCCTCGATTTGAACAATAGTTTCTTCGGTTTCCCGGAGCTGATCTTCCTTTTCGCGCTCCATTTCAGGCGTCTCTTTTGCTTTTGGTGGCACCTGTTCAGGTCTGTGTTCTTCGCTGAGAGGAGTAGATGTTTTGAAATTAATTTTGACCATGTAAAAATAGCCGGTTAAATGACGGGTGACAGGGACTCTATGTATTTAAAAATATTTTCAGAGGAAACTCTGGAATCTTCACTGGTTATCTGGAAATTACTGGTGACGTCATAATTAAACAGATTGATGGGCAGCTGGATTCTGCTTCTCATAAATTCCAGCCATTCCGGAGTAAAATAATAGCCGAAATTATAGACATTATTGATATCGTATAAAGAATGCTCCAGATTCGTCGGATTTTGAATATCAAAAATGATATTGGAGAAACTGCTGGCGAGATCATATTCAGTAACTTTTTCAATGGGATCGAAATTGATGGTATATGAACGGAAAAAGTAGTTCAAAAATTCTTCTCCGTCGGTTATAATGGCATCAAATCCTCTGCGATTCCAGCCCAGCAGAATAGACTGGCCGCCTGACCTGGGAAAAAACCGTTTAAATAATTCTTCCACAGTAAAGCAACTGGGGCTGATCATTTCCACCGATAATCCTGCCTGATCCAGTAACTTATTGAAAAAGTCAAGGGTATTTTTCCGTATTGCCACCGCCAGAATATTTTCACTGGAATTTTGAACAGGCATATTTTCCGGTAGATAAATATGGTAATTTTGCGGAGATTCTTCCCATGATTTTTCGAATTCGAAAAAGATGAGTTCGGGAACACTCTCAGCCGGAATTGATTTATCCACCGGAATTTTTTTAATAATAGCAAAACGTCCCGGAATTGTTACCCGGATGTTTTGTCGGGACAGGTTATTATTCTTGATAATATCTTTCAAAAATTTCGAAAGGGTGGCGGTGGTGCTGTGTAATTGCATGGTCTTATGATTAATAAAGACAGGTAGTGTTTCAAACACTGTCTTTTTAATGTGGATTAATTTTTCATCTCTCGCCAGTTCTGTCCAGAGAACCGAATCCTCTCTGAGAGATAAGCCAGCAATTTCAGTCACAGGTATACCTCGCTATTCTTCTTCCCAGCTTTTTTCACCACTGTCAATATAACCATGATTAATATGTTGTTTACTGAAGATAACATAAACTCTTTCACTCTGGCCTTCAAGAGCGTTCAATAGTGTTTTTTCCAGCTCTTTGGATACTTCATGGAATTTTTCGCCCAGTTCCGGGTTGAAGCTGTTTTTCATTTCAGTGACAACATCAAAAACCGCTTGAAACGGTTCGCTGGTATCGACAACCCGTCGCCGGATACTGGAGGGGAGGCGCATTTCGGATATGGTTGAATCTATCTTCTCCAGTTTCCCCCGAAAATAGTTCAGTTGTTTTTCCAGATCGGCAACATCTCTTGTTCTAGTTCGGGTTCCCAGAGTATCCAGCGGATTAAGAATATTTTCGATAGCCGGTTTCAGGATGGAGAGTTGTTTCTCCCGGTCAATCAGATCGATGAAATCAATGGTTTCCTTGGCATACCGATAGAAAAAAGCATTGCTCAACTGATCCATCTCTACCAGTAATTCTTTAACCATGAGAAGCACGTCGGTATACCTTCTGAGCAGTTGGCGGTCCTCATCCAGCACGATCCGGGTTGAATCGAAAATCGCATCGATTTGCCGGATCTGGTTGTAGAGCTGGATATCACGAATCGGTTCGATATTTTTCTGAAATTTCTGGTGAAAATAATCCAGTAAATTCGGGCATTCCACTATTAATCTGGCCTGAGTGGTATCGATTATGTATACAGTTTCTGCATCAGGACAAATGAAATTATCCTGAGATAAATTTATCAGCAAAGAATCGGTTTCAATTAACTTTGTCAGACTTTTTCGCTTGGTGAGCATAAAAAATTCAGGAGAAAGAAATTTCTGGTGCAATTCATCGAGATTTTTTCGTTCCACTTCCAGTTTTTCAATATCGCTTTGAATATTGCTGGTGTTCAGATCCTGAACTTTTGAGTTAATCTGGTCAATGAATTTACGAAGGCGATCCGGCACAGTTGAAACCTTGCTTATATCGGTGGCTCTTATTTCACTGATAAAGGTAGAAATTTTCCGATATTCTTCATCCCAGAATTGATCGAATGCTTCCCTCTCGATTTTTGGATAATAGAGCTTCATCGAATCCACGGCATTGATGGCGCGCAGGATAGCATCCTGGAGGGAATAATCGGAAACGGACTCTTTCAGGTAACGCAGGGTATCTACAAACAATTTTACCTTGCTGAAATTGGGAAAGGAAGCACTTGAATCGATCCGGTTTAAGTCTCTGATGATTTCCCTGCTTGTTTCTGTAACACCTTCATATTTACGAAAATATCGTTCGTTACCGACAAGATCTCCGGTAATTTCAAACTGGGCTGTGGATATAACTGAAATATTGTTCACACTGGGAACCGAGAGAATATTGTCCAGAATCTGGGTGAAGCTGTTGGTGAGGGAGACAAGTGTTTGCCTTTTATTGAGACCGGAATCTGATTGTACAAAAGCCAGCATCTTGGACAGAGAATCGGTATATACATTATTGTGCTGATAGTAAAAACGTTCTGCTTCGTAGAGAGAGGTTAAATTGTTCCGGCAGGTTTGAGTAATTTTTTCTTCTTCTTTCCAAATCTGATTTGGCACGATTATTACTGCTACTAATAACAAGGCCATGAGAACAATTAGTATCTCAAGGATAATTGAACCTTTGGAACCTTTAGCAGCCATTTTGCCTCCATGTCATTTATATTTTTATAAGTTCACGATTTTCTTAGACTTAATGGTGATGAAATCAGGCTAAGATATTGAAAAGTTTAATAAAAACCGCGTGAAATGTCAATGAGTTTTTGAAAATTAAAAATGTTTGAAATATATGCAATAATTACATTTTACTGGATGCTGGTTCCAGGCTGCTGGCTGTTGGCTCCAACGACTGAAGTCGCTGGCTAAAATCATCTGTCCCTTCGGGACAGACTTTAGATAGAATGAATATCTTAATATTTTTTACTTTGTACTATCTTTCTTGCTGTCTTATATCCTGTCCTTCGGCCAGACGGGGATTAACACGAATTACACGAATTATCTCGAATGGTTAATTCAGCATAATAATCGATAAGAGCATAGAACAGAGAGGTGGAAAAAGTCAGGAGTCAGGAGTCAGGAATCAGGATACCTTCTGATTTCTGGTTGCTGAATAGTGGTAGAAAGGTTTTAAATTTTGTAATTAAAATTTGGATTTTTATTGGAATCACGCCGATAGGCTGATTTGGAATTTAATGGTTATTTGGTGCTTGGAAATTGGAATTTAACTCTGGCTCGTGATTTTGTCCTTTTCCCTTTA
>JAFGSO010000344.1 GCA_016934605.1 Calditrichota bacterium
CTGGAATCCCTGATTGAGAAAATATATCCGGAGGAGAATGTTTATCTCAAAGAGATGGACGATATGGCTCTGGAAATTGAGGGAGCGCCGGATTCAGAAGAGTCGCTGGATGAAGAAGCTATTGAAGCTGAAATCAATAAAAGTCTGCTGGTCAATCTGGTGGAAGGAATGCTGGTGGAAGCGGTCCGCCGGGGAGCCAGTGATATACACGTGATACCGAAAGGTCCCAGGACTACAGAAATTCACATGCGGGTCGATGGTTCTCTGCGTCTCTGGCATGTACAGGAAGGCGTAAGACCGGAGTCACTGGCTGCCGTCATAAAAGACCGTTCAAAGAATGTGGACAGATTTGAACGGGAAAAATCTCAGGACGGATTTATCCAGCGTAAAGTAAACGGCTACATGATCCGTTATCGTGTCTCGGTAATCCCCATTGTTGGCAAGGAATTCACCCAGAAGCTTGAAAGTGTGGTTATCCGTATTCTGGATGACCGAAAGGTGATCACCGATCTGGATAAGCTGGGATTTCAGGGATCGGCCAAGGAGTTTTTCATAAAGGCTATCTCCAAGCCTCAGGGGATGATTATTGTGACCGGGCCTACCGGAAGCGGTAAATCTACCACCCTGATAGCCGCACTGAATTATATCATGCGGCCCGAAATAAATGTTCTGACGGTGGAAGACCCGGTGGAATATATCATCAGTGGGGCCAGGCAGATTAAAATCAGTCCGAAAAACGACTTCGAGCGCGCCCTTCGTTCCATTCTCCGGCACGACCCGGACGTGGTGATGGTGGGAGAGATTCGTGACAAGGAAACCGCTGAAACCGGTATAAAACTGGCCAATACCGGTCACCTCACATTTTCCACTCTGCATACCAACGATGCACCCAGTGCGGTCTCGCGGCTCTATAAGATGGGAGTGGAAACATTTCTGATTGCCTACGCCATTAATATCATCATCGCTCAGCGTCTGGTCCGCCGTCTGTGTGAATACTGTAAAAAACCGGTACAGAAAATAGATCCTGTTTTTCCCCTGAGTCTGGGATTTACTGAAGAAGAGATCAAAAAAACTGTTTTCTATGAGGCGGTTGGTTGTCCTAAATGTCATAACGGTTACAAAGGACGTGCAGCCATTCATGAAACACTCTATTTCAGCCGGGAGATCCGGAAACTCATATTTGAAACCGGTGAAGATATTAACGAAGAGGCTGTTAAGGAACTCATGGCAAAACAGGGGATGGCCAATCTGCGGGCTGCCGCCCGTGAACGGGTGAAACAGGGATTAACCACCCTGAATGAAGTAGCCGCTGTTACCACAGAAGATTAAGCATCAAGGAGGATAAAAATGCATACGGGTCAGATAATATTCACCATTGGAGCTCTGGGATTGCTGTCCCTGGCGATCATAAATCTGAATACCAGTATCAGTGAAAATGATGTATCTCTGGCCCAGAACCGTTATCGCCTGGAAGCCCTTTCACTGATAAATTCGTATATTGAACAATCCTCATCACTTTATTTTGATGAAGTTACTACTGATACCTCTCTGGCCAAGGATTTGAGTACTTTTTCGGTTACACTTCAAACCGAGCCGAATGATTCCGGTACTTTTGATGATTTTGATGATTATAACAATATTACCAGAATAGATACCGGTCTGAGCGGCGTGCAATACCGGGTGATGTTTGATGTAGAATATGTCAGGATGGTTGGGGGTTCTATTGTACCAGCAGGCACAAGAACCTGGCACAAACGCATGACTGTCTCGGTAACAGACAATTATCTGGGTGAACCGATACTTTACCGCAATTTTGGCGCGGATAGAGTCAGGGATACACTGAGGGTAAGTTTTGTAAATAGCTACTGGTTTTATAATTAAACTAACATATTCAGGATTCATGCAATGTCAATTGTCATTGATATAGTAGGTGGTCTTTTCATAGGAGGGTTCCTGATGGTTATGGCCCTGACAGCCACCAATAATGCGACCACCGAGTTTTTTAATTATAACTCGGATGCCATTGTGCAGCAAAACCTGGCGAGGATTTCGCAGGTAATTCAATATGACTTGCGGAAAATGGGTTTCGGGATTCCGGAAAATCAAAGCCATACCATCCTGGACATAGCACAGGCCAATCGGCTGAGATTTTTATCACATCTGAACAGTGATCCGGACTGTAAGGTCAATATTCCCGCCGTTACTACCATCGATAATTTTGTGGACAGTATAGAATATAGAATTCTGCCATATGATTCCGTTGATTATGGTGATACGGTTATTGTAACATATGAAGTCAGCCGCCATATTTATGTTTCACCATCATACCAACAGACTATGACAGTGGGTATCATCGGAAATCCTCTAGCATTTCGCTATCTTGATCAGGTTGGTCAACCGGTAGGAAGTATTACTATGACAAGAATGGTAGAAGTTACCCTTACGGCGTACGATCCGAGAATTGTGGTCAGTACGGACTGGGTGGACAGCCGACTGAATGATATATCCAATGCTGCCTACAGGAAACAGGAATTGAGGCGTCTGCTTCGTGCATCCTACTGGCGGCAGACACGACTCATTTCCAAAAATTTAAAAAGGTAATGCAACAAGGAGGTAAATAAATATGTTAGGGAAAGGCGCTATTTTAACCGTTTTTGGTTTTATTCTGGCCTTCTCTATGTATCAGGTCAGAATGAGCAGTAACGTTCTGGCGACATCGGATAATTTTAATGGTGAATTTGTCAAAACAATGATTCATGAAACCGCCATTAGTTCTATGAATATGGCAATAAACAAAATCTGGCAAATTTCCGGACCGGTTCCGGCTGATACATATCAGGTGAGGGCTAATCATTGTACATCAAATGTAAGAATTACTCCGGTAGGTGGAGACACAGTTAAAATAAATGTACGGACATGGGGATACTTATATGACCCTGATCTGGGATCTTCCACGAAACAAAATTCAAACATGACCGCATTGTTTACTAAAGGTCCGAGTTCTTCACTGACGGACTATTTATTATTTCAGATAAATTCAACCGGATTTGTCTATACAACAGGATGTACTTTGAGCGGACCCTGTCATACAAACTCGGTTATACACACACTGGGCCAACCGGTTTTTTACGGAAAAATGACCGCTAAGCAGGGGATCAACCCGGATCCGGCAAAGCCATCCAATAAGGCAGAATATCACGGTGGTTGGGAAATCGGCGTAGAAATCAATCCTCCTACCGATATGAGTCCAATTATTAACCAGGCCATAGCAGATAATGGCGGCGCACCGACAGCAGGTGGAGCCGCATATAATGCAAAATGTGTTTACAATCAGCCAACCAGTTTCACTTTTCTGGCGGACGGTAATGTGATCCGGCAGGTGGGAGCAAATCCACCGGACACTGTTTCCCTCGCATCAATCGCCCCAAATGGAGCGATTATCTCAACCGCTGAGGTAAGAGTTCAGGGTATCTTAAACGGAGCAGTTACCATTTATACGACTGATAATATCTTTATTGACAATGATCTGGTCTATGCTGATGACCCGAGGATAAATTTGTATTCCGACGATATAATCGGTCTGGTAGCCCAGAACGATATTATCATTGCAGACAATGCAGCAAATAATGACGGGATCAATATTGATGCGTGCATCTATGCGGTGAATGGAAGTTTTGAGGCTGAACACTGGAATACCCGACCGAAAGCTGTCGAATACTTCATGGGTTCCCTGGCAGAATACCAGGCCGGTTCCCATGGAGCTGCAAATTCCTCAGGCAGTGTAAATAAAGGATTTGAAAGAAAAATGATTTATGATCCCAGGCTGGCTGCCAAATTATTAAGACCTCCACATTTTTTCACCTTTGGAGGTAACATGAGCTTAACATCCTGGTGGGAATAAAGTAAAAAAGAAAGGTTACACAATTTATGCCTAATATGGACCATATTGCACCCCCCGTAGCCAAAGCTGCATCTTTTCAATCAGAAAAACCAGCAGCAGGGAACAAAACAGTCGATATTTCTCAGGTGGTGGGTGGCGGAAAAAAAGTATTGGAAGAATTGAGAAATAAGGTACCACCCACTCTGTTCAGTCTGGACAAGGAGCAATATATCGGAAACGAAATCATTGAAAAACTGAGCAATGAAGAACGGATGGTTTTGCGTAATCTGATAAATGCTTTTCTGCAGGAAGTCCGGCGCAAGGGAGCATCCGATATCGACATGGGAGGA
>JAFGSO010000345.1 GCA_016934605.1 Calditrichota bacterium
CAACCAGGATATTGACTTCTTTTTTGCGGAGTCACTCAGCCGGAGGTTTTCGGCATTAAACCTTCCATCACCCCGGTATAAGATCTACCAGCAGCCAATCAAAGTTCCCGGGAAGCCAGAACGAAGGATACAGGAACCAGGAGCCTAATAAATGGCTCAAGGCTCAGCCGACCAGAGGCTCATGGATATCAGGATAAAGGCTAAAAGATAAAAGACAAAGATGCCAGAAACCAGAAGCTAGACAACCCCCTTAATCCTTAGTCCTTCATCCTTCATCCTAAATATCAAGCACCAAATCAGCCGGGATGTCACGCCGAAGGTCGGATCAGCCTTTCGGCTGACTGATCCGCCTCCTGGCGTGATTCCAAAAAAATATTAAATCTCAAATAATACTATTATAATTCTTTAACCAACATCCAGTATCCAGCATTCCCGACTCCCTGTCAACCTCCGGTTGCCCCGTCGGGACTAAACCGTCCATTGTTTAGCTAATATCCAGTATCCAGTTCTTTTCTTTGATCTATAATCTTCGATCTTAACTAATTGACACTCAATTCAGTGATTTATAATAATTCTGATAAAATTTTTTGAATTCTTCCTGTTTTTCCTTTATGCGGCGCCACCATTCCTGATTTTCCTGATACCACCTGATTGTCTCCTTCAGAGCATCTATGAAATCATGCCTCGGTTGCCATCCAAGTTTTTTCACTTTCTCGATGCTCACCGAATAACGCCTGTCGTGTCCCAACCTATCTGAAACCGGCTTGATCAGGGACTCTGGTTTATCAAGAATATCCAGAATCAGGCGGGTAATCTCAATATTCTGCATCTCATTGCCTCCGCCGATGTTATAAACCTCTCCAGGCTCACCTTTATGGAATATCATATCAATCGCTTCACAATTATCCAATACATACAACCAGTCCCGAACATTTTTTCCGTCCCCGTAAAGAGGCAATGGTTTGTCTTCCAGTGCATTGGTAATAAAAAGCGGTATCAGTTTTTCCGGATATTGATAAGGACCGTAATTATTTGAACTGCGAGTAATAATAACCGGCATTCCATAGGTTTTATGATATGCCCTCACCAGCAGGTCACCACTGGCCTTACTGGCTGAATAAGGACTATTTGGCTGGAGGGGATGCGCTTCCGTAAACGATCCATCTTCAATGGAACCATAAACTTCGTCCGTAGAAATCTGGATATAGTTTTTTATCTCAAATTTTCTGGCCGCTTCCAGCAGAGTGTGTGTACCGACAACATCCGTCTGTATAAAACTACCAGCTTCCAGTATTGAACGGTCTACATGTGTTTCTGCTGCAAAATTGATGATTGCTTCACAATTTGCAGTAATTTTCTCCACTATTTCACGGTCACAGATATTTCCATGGAAGAACTCATAGTTGGGACGTTCTTCAAGATCCTGCAGGTTTTCCCTGTTTCCGGCATAAGTCAGTGCATCCAGCACAATAATTTTGTAATCCGGATATTTATTCACCATATAGCGGACAAAATTGCTACCGATAAAACCGGCACCCCCGGTAACCAATATTGATTTCATTCTCATATTCCTTTCATTAAAAATAAAAATTTATTCAGTTTTTCTGGATTTCACAAGCTAAAGCTTGAAAAGATTACCGGTATTAAGGAAGATCAGCAGTATATCGACATGCGATATTGTATAAAAAAAATTTTTCAGGAACAATCGACTAAAATATTTCGTAATTTTACCGACCATTCGGTATAGATAAAAGGAATGAAAACAAAAACTGGAGATATAAGTGGCCCAGAAAAAAGAAGCAATTCACCAGGACACCAAAAATAGAATCTTCATGACTGCGGCGCAATTGTTTGCCACCGAAGGATACGATCGCGTTTCCATAAGGCAGATATGTGAAGCAGTGGGAGTGGGGAAACCAACCTTGTACTATTACTTTAAGGATAAAGAAACACTTTTGCATGAATTAATCAATTACTCCTGGTCGATTTCAGAAGATCTGATAGAAAAATATATTGAAAACAAATCAGACTATTTCGAACAAATCCGGGGAATCATTCAGGCTCGCAAAATCTTTGCAGAGAAATATCCTTTTTTTATCCGCTTTTTTATCATGCTGAATATTATGTCTGTACCTGAAAACATCCGTTCAGCTCTTATTCAGTACACAACCAACCTTTTCACAGAGCTTGTTAGATTCCTTCAAAACGGTCAGAAACTGGGCCATGTGGCAGAAGAAACCGATATTTTCATTCTGGCCAATACGATGGTCGGCACACTCAATCAGCTTCTCATGCGCCATTTTTTCCTGGATGATAAGGATGCCATGAGTGATGAAAATTTATCAAAACTATATCAATTCTGGAAAAATCATCTTTTTCAATAAATGAGGACTGTTTCCATGAAATCTATTTCTTTCATCACAACTTTATTATTGATTATGCTGGCTTTGTTCTCTCCTTCGCATGCGCAGCAGATTGTTACGTTGAGCTGGAACGATGTTGTTAATCTCAGCAGAACCCAGAGCCTGGAATTACGAATTCAAAACTATGAATATCGTTCTCAGAGACTTGGTGAATGGAAGTCCCTGTCAAATTTTCTGCCGAGTGTGAGCTATCAGTACCAAATTGTGAAAAATGTGGAGAGGCCGGTTTTTGTGATCCCGAATTTTGGTGAAGTCCGATTCGGAACATTATACAATTTTACCCATGCCTTTCAGTTACAATATCCTCTGTTCACTGGCGGTGCTCGTTACGCTAACTGGAGAATTCAGAGAAATATAAAAAAATCACTCTTTGAAACACTCCAGAATAAAGAGGAACAGGTAGTTCTGCAGGCCCTGGAATCCTACTTTTCGGTAATACTGGCTCACAACCTGATTGCTGTGAATCAGAGAGCCAAAGAAGTAGCTGGATCAAACCTGGAGCAGGTACAGAAATTTTACGATCTGGGAGCAGCATCTCAACTAGACCTCCTCAGAGCAAAATCCCGTTATTCATCTTCACTGCCGGCGCTTACTTCAGCGATGAACAACAGAAAGCTCACACTGGAAAACCTGAAATTTTTGCTGGATCTCTCTCCCCGGGATTCATTGATTATTCTGGACTCCCTGCAGGAGAATAATTTCCTGGAAAATTTTGATAAGTTGAAAGTGGATGAACTTCAGGAAATTGCACTGGAATACCGTTCTGATCTGAAGGGGACAGAATATCAGAAAAACGCAGCAGGTGATCAACGTCTGCTCACTGCATCACAGTTCCTGCCTTCCGTTGTTCTGGTAGGAAACCTGCAACATCAGGCCCAGATTGACCAGTTTAATGTCAATAATGAAGATTATGTCCGTTCTAAATATATCGCCGTTAATATTCAGCTACCCCTTTTTGAGGGTGGCAGCCGGGCACTCGATTTTCAACAGTCCCGGATTAATCATAAAAAAGCGGAAATGCAGTACGATTTTTTTAAAAAGAGTATCCTGCT
Organism: Calditrichota bacterium; assembly: GCA_016934605.1. Classification (GTDB taxonomy): domain Bacteria; phylum Calditrichota; class Calditrichia; order RBG-13-44-9; family RBG-13-44-9; genus RQOF01. The sequence goes on from JAFGSO010000345.1 coordinate 3,476, forward strand.
TGATGTTGAGAACAACTATAATCAGTATCTGGAAGCCAAAGCTAATCTGAATAGTCTGCGACAGGCTATGGTTGAAGCCCGGGAAGCACTCAGGCTGGCTAATTTAACTTATCAGGAAGGAATCAGTACTCAGGTGGAAGTATTATCCGCACAGCTCGCTTTTACCAGCAGCGAAGTTAATTACCAGAAAGGCGTTTTTGATTTTAATATCACTCAGCTAAGATTACTTAAATCCATAGGAAAACTTGATAGAATATGGGAAAACAAAGGATAACGATGTTTAAAAAGGAGCAATTTGTGATAAAAAGAATCATCTTATTTTATATTGGAGCTATTTTACTGATCACCAGTTGCCAGAAAAACCAGGAAGTAAATTCTGAGAATGCTATTCCGGTACGCACCTTTGAA
>JAFGSO010000346.1 GCA_016934605.1 Calditrichota bacterium
AGTTTAAACCGACCCAGTATCAGTCCCCTCACACGATCTACAAAACCCGATAATTTCAACTGAACAATTGCCCGCTCCATCCGATATAACGGTTCATTTACTTCTTCAATAAACAATATAATGTTTTCATCATTCTCCGGAAAATAAGGAGTACCCAGCAGACTGACGATGATGGATAGAGTACCACCGAGCAGTATACCACGGGCTTCTCCTTCACGTGCCACAACCAGTTTTTCTTTTTGCAGATCCCTGGCTGTGATGCTTTTTCTGGTTCCTCTCAACTGCCTTAAAAAAAGGGAAATATAAGGATTAGACGTTCTGAGCTGAAAAGTGAGAGCCATACCTGATACCGATTTTATGGCGGAATTATGCCAGATGGCCCATTGAAGTGCTGAAATATCACTGAAACCAATCAGTGGTTTTCCGCTGATACGCCATTTTGCATAGTCCAGGTGGGGAAGAAGCTGACTGCTGCCCGATCCACCGCGAACGGCATAAAGCACCTTGATATCCGGATCATCCAGAAAGTCATGAATGTCCGATACCCGCTGAGTAATCGTTCCCGAAAAATAGCGGTGTTTGCCGAAAAGGTTATCTGCTCTCTTAACCAGATATCCCTGCGCTTCCAGAAGCTCAATTCCCGGCTGGATTTCTTTCTGCAGAATATGGCCTGCAGGGGCAATCAGCCCGATCCCGTCTCCCGGCCTGGCATAAATATCACCCACTTGAAATCCTTTTTCTCTGCACTTCATCCAAAGCAGACGCAGCTGCTCCCAGAATTCCGGCCCTGTTGCCCAGTTTAGCACCGACTATTTCAACATTTTTTATGCTTGATTCCATGGCCCTTGAAGCGGTTTCCGACCGAATTCGGCTGATCAACGGTTCTCCCGCTTCACTCACACCACCGCCAATGATAACACGCTCAGGATTAAAAATATTGACTATACTGGCAAGACCGGCAGCAACGTACTTAATATAAAGATCGATAACTGCACCTGCCTTTACATCACCGTTCTTCATTCTCTTAAAGATTTCTATGGTACTATCCGCCGGTGACTCGGGTGCTGCTTCATTATAATCCTGGATGAGGGCAGTGGCAGAACCGTATCGTTCGAAGCAGCCGGTGCCACCACAATTACATTTTCGTCCCCGGAAATCGATGGTCATATGACCAAGTTCCGATCCGGAGTAAAAACTGCCGCGATATAACTCATGATTGATGATGATACCCCCTCCGATACCTGTACCGAGAGTTATACACACGACATCACCTTTACCCCGGCCTGCTCCGAATTTAAATTCACCGTAAGCCATCATATTGGCATCATTATCCACAAAAACCGGGAGCTCCAGAGCACCCTCCATATGCTCTCCTACAGGTGCATCGCGCCAGTGAGCAAAGTTCGGTGTACTGCCCATGAGATATCCGCGCCTGATATCCACACAACCGGGAGTACCTATCCCAATGGCGGTGAGTGTGATGGCCCGGGATTTGGCTTCCTCAATAGTACGCCGGCAAATCGAAACCAGATGCTCAAGTATTTCTTCTCTGGGCGCATCTGCCTGTGTGGGGTCAGAATTCCATATTATAATTTTACCTTCGGAGGAACAGATTCCATATTTTATGCTGGTTCCACCGATGTCAATACCTATGGCGTGTTGTTCAATCATATTATTTCTGCGCTATTTTTTCGACTCTGCCACTCAGATCTTTAACTGCCTGAAAGAGGTTGCGCTCTCTGTCCGTAAATGGAACATTCCGCCGTTCCATAACTGTTTTTGCAACCTGCACAGATTTCTCAAAATCATAGGAATTAAAACCACTGGCTCCACCCCAGGAGAATGAAGGAATAAATTTGGGAGGGAAACCTTCACCAAAAATATTGCAATTTACACCTATCACCGTACCGGTATTCAGCTGAGTATTAATTGAAGTTTTAGTATGATCTCCCATGATAGTTCCCATAAATCTCTTCCCGGTTGATATGGTGCGGTTGTTCAGATAGACTGATATTTCTCCATAATTGTTCTTCAAATCCGAGTTATTTGTATCAGCGCCTATATTGATCCATGCCCCCAGATAAGAATGTCCCAGAAAACCATCATGCTGTTTATTCGAATATTCCTGAATAATACTCTCCTCAACCTCACCCCCTACCTTGCAGGTTTTGCCGATGCTGGTGTTCTCATAAATTTTGGCACCAATTTTTATCAAACTGTTTGCTCCGATATAAACCGGACCTTCCAGTACGCTGTTGGGCATTGTCCGGCTCCCCTTATCCATCCATACCGGCCCATCTTCCGCATTGATAACAACACCGGGCATCACCCGCGCCCCCTGGTCAACAAAAATATTCTCCCGGCTCATGAGATGGCAACCGTCATCAACCTTTCCGACAAACTTGCCTCCAACCATTGCTCTTTCAAAATCCATTATTATCTGAGAACCATTCCGATCGATTAAGTCCCATAGGAAATGTATCGGTTCATCCTCGGTAGTTATTTGTCTAAAATCATTCAACACACGATCTGTGATAATCAGACCTTCCTGAAAATAATAATTCAGGTTTTTATCTTTCTGTCTTAGAGCCAGTATCTCAGCTCCTGAGACCAGGGCTGAATTCAGAGGTAAATCATCAATTATCTTCCTGGATTTCTGATCTGGTAGCCAACGTCCGTTCAGAAAAAGAGAATCTGCATTGTCGGTCAGATCAGTGACCGTTTCAGGGAGAAGAGAATATTTCATCAGATATGATCTGGCATACAGCAAGAGTTTCTCATCTGGAAATAACTGTTTAAATCTCTCCCTGTTCGACCAGACACCTGAGCGGAGCTCCCAGACCGGCCTGAAATAAGTGAGAGGTAACAGATCCTGAAATCCGGCATCTTCGAACAGAATTCTTCTCATTTTTTTACCTTTCCGTATCAAATGTGTAAGTTTTGACAACCCAGCTGTCAACCGGTTTATCTTCCACGGAGGCTGGAATCCAGCGGCTTTTGCGAACGGCTTCTTTCACAAGAGTGAGACAGGTATCCTGCCCGGTTGAATTTTCAAGTACTTCAATTGATGCCGTTCTTCCCATTTTATCGACTAAAAGTAATAAACGGATGTAACCTTTGCAAGTGACTCCTGAAACGCTGGGATATACCTCCAGAAGCGGTTTTGGGGGGACTTCCGGCGGGATTCCGACCGGTGCTGCATTTGTCTGTCCTTCACCCGGAATCTTACTGAGAGAAATCTCTTCCGGAAAATCTGCCTGTTCTGACGGAACCGGGATCATACCCACAGGTCTGGCCGGCGGCGGAGAACTGCGGATATTTTTCTGGGATGTCTGGGGAATATCGCTGACATATATTTCAAAACTGAGCTCATCTTTTTGTGAGGTAATCCCGGGAAACCGGGGGATAAAATAAAACAGCAGAATCAGGAAAATCAATGTTATGAATAAAGATTTTTTGAATATCTCGTAAAAATATCGGTTTTTTTCTCTAAGAGATTTCATGGAACATCCCGGATCACACCGTAAAAATAAAAAAAAAGCAGTGTTGAATCCAACACTGCTCTTTTGGCTAAAACCACTGCTACTTTTATTTCTTAAGTCTGAATGTGAAAGGAATGGTCATCCACACTTTAACAAACCGGTCTCTCTGTTTTCCGGGTTTGAATTTAAAATCTTTTGCGGCGGCTTTAGCGGCATCATCCAGCATTGGATGAGATTTTACTATTTCCACCTTCTCGACATTTCCTTTCGTATCAATCAACACTTTTGCGACCACCATTCCTTCGATACCTGCTTTGCGGGCCAGTTCAGGATACGCCGGCTCCACCCGGTGAATCACTTCAGGTTTTTCCGACAGCGCGTAAAATTCAACAATGGGTTCGTCTTCTTCCGGAGGAGGTGGTGGCGCCTCATCAAGCGGTTGGGTAAAATCGATTTCCGTTTCCTCGATCGTCAGCTCTTCGGGGATATCTTCATCCTCAGATGCGATCGGGATGGAGGGCCGGGCCGGAGGTGGCGGACGATTAATCTGTTCAGTCTGTGGTATATCAATAGTTTCGATCTGGACATCCACCTTCTTTTCCAGCTCGTATTCGGCCTCAAATTTCTTGAAGGAGAAAAGTATCAATATCAGAATAGCCATGGCAATAATAAGAGAGGCCTCGAATATTTTACGATACTTCAGCTTGAGGTCGACATCCGGATTTTTGTAAATAAATTGTCTTTTTGCCATGTAAACCTCCTTTATGTAGGAAGGGCTGAATAATTAATTCTTAAGGCATTTGCTTTTCTGAGTTCCTGTTGGATATCGGTTACTATTCCCATATCGGCATTCTCATCCACGCGGAGTGAGACGATCAGCTGTGCATCATCAACGAGTTTATTATATACAATCGAACGAAGGTCCGTTATCCTTTTAACAGAAACATCGTCGATAACCACATTATTAAACTGATCCACCCAGATAGTGGTCACATGCCGTTTAGTGACCGGTAATTTCTCTATTTTTGAAGCCTCAGGAAGATTAACCTTCAATCCCTGGTATTCTCTCAGCACTGTACTAACCATAAAAAAGATCAGCAGCTGAAAAATAATATCCGGCAAGGATGCCGTGGGAATACCAATTTTTATTTTTGATTTTTTTTCAATATTTATGGCCATTTTTTATCCCTTGGCAATTCTTATGTTATGTAATTTATATGTTTTTACGCTTCTTCAGGTTCCGCAATGGAGATCCTGGAGGCCCCGGCCTTTTTCAGCTGATCGAGTACTTTTATATAAATATTGTATTTCGTTTTCCGTGCAGTTTTAACCGATACAATCAGTTTTTCATTCTTCAGCAGCTTATCACGGATAATATTGTCCACCTCTTCTACCGGTACAACTTCTTGATCGATCAGAATCTGACCGAGATCATTGATCAGAACATTTGTAATATTTTCCGGTCGAATTTCAATCTGTTCACTACCGGGTGGCGGCAGAACCAGATCAAGACCCTTTTCCACATCAATGGTTGTTGTGACCAGGAAAAAGATCAACAACTGAAATACAATATCTGGCAAAGAGGCCGTGGGAATTTCCAGTTCGGGGCGTTCCCTGTTTCTCTTTATAGCCATATCAGTAACCTCTCATCGGTTAAGTCGTTATTTATTTTTCCATCTCCACCAATGTATCCACCAGATGGACGGAGGCTTCTTCCATATCAATAATCAGTTTGTCAATTCGGGCAGTCGCCCAGTTATAAAAAAGCTGCACCGTCATGGCCACAATCAGACCAAAGAGCGTTGTGAGAAGTGCCTGGGAAATACCACCGGCCACAACTGCCGGAGAAATGTCATTGGCGGTTCGGATAGCATCGAAGGCCACAATCATGCCCCATACAGTTCCGGTGAATCCTAACATTGGAGCCACCACAATGATAAATCCCAGCCAGATCATACCTTTTTCCAGAAAGGCCATTTCGATTGAACCGGCATTGGTAATAGATTTTTCAACATAGTCGATACCTTCTTTCGCCCGCATCAGACCGGCATGAAAAATTGAAGCGACAGGTCCGCGCGTGTTTTCACAAATTTCCAGAGCCGCTTCTGTTCCACCTTCCTTCAAAGCAGTTCTTACCTTCTCAATAAAACGTCGAGTATTAATTCCGGCTCGCCATAACGTCCACATCTTCGCTATTCCGATTGCAACTCCCAGAATCAAAAAAACCAAAATGGGCCACATGAAGCCGCCGCCTTGTTGAAATAATTCGACCATGATAATCAGACCTCCTAATTCGGTTATTCTTGAGATTTATTTGCCATTAAAAGTATAAGATTTTACGTATTACTACCTCTAAAGTCAATATTTTTTTATAATTTCGCCACCTTCTCTGCTTTAATTATCTTGATTCAACATGGCAATCCTGTTCGCCTCATCGAATGAATTCAAGGCTTCCAGAAATTGATTGTCATGATGCAGCCAGGTGTAATAAAATCCATCCTTTTCCCAGAAATGCCTGGCTATTTCACTCTTAATCCGTGCCGCAATATAATCAAGATCCTTTTCAAAATCTTCATCACTGATTTCTATGTCATTTTCTAGGCAATAATTTTTAAATTCATCTACAACATCTGGCTGAATTTCAAAATTTTTCTGGTAATCACCAAGATTCGTAGGTATTTCAGGATGTCTGGTTGCATAACTCTTGGCAAATTCAAAAAACCCTCTCTTCTGGAAAATTCGGTTCATCATCTTGGGAGAACGGCTGTAGCTGTTGTAAGCAATAATAATATCCGGTCTTATACCACCCCCTCCATATACAATCCGACCGGCTTTTGTATGATACTGTGGCCTGTTCTTCAGGCTGTCTTCGCTGGTCCAGGAAGTATCCATAACTTCACTGTAATATTCTCTCACATCCTTATCCTTATAGTCTCTCTGAATTAAACGGCCACTGGGTGTATAGTACCGGGCGGTTGTAACGCGCACGGCCGATCCGTCCTGCAGCGGGAACTCTTTCTGAACCAGACCTTTGCCGAAGCTGTTGGTACCGATGACCACACCACGGTCATAATCCTGAATGGCACCCGATACGATTTCAGACGCGGAAGCAGATCCTCTGTCGATCATCACGACCAGCGGAAAATCGTAACTCTTTCCGCCACCGTTCCACTGATCGGCATAAAATTTTTCTTCCACCCGGGAATTTCGTCCGCGGGTTTCTACAATTAATTGATGTCCCGGAATAAACATGCCAGTCAGCTTCACCGCTTCATGGAGATAACCCCCGGGATTCCCCCGCATGTCCATCACCAGACGGGTCATGCCATTTTTCAACAGCTCCTGAATGGCTTCTTCTACCTCAGACGATGTGGTAGCAGCAAAACGGTTAACCCAGACATATCCGGTACTGTCATCAGTCATAAATTTGGTAGTGACCGTATAAATGGGAATCACATCCCGGGTAATCGTTAAATCGAACGGTTCCCCCATACCTTCCCGAAGGATGGTGACATTTACCTGCGTCCCCTTGGCCCCTTTCAATTTTTTAGGAACTTCTTCACGGGAAATACCAATAGCCGATTTTCCGTCGATTTTTATAATCCTGTCTCCGGAACGAAGCCCCAGCTGATCTGCTGGTGACCCGGCAATTGGAGAAATGACGGTTATATAGCCATCGATTACATCAAACTCAATACCTATTCCTTCATATTTCCCGCTGAAATCTTCTTTATTACGTTCTACTTTCCTGGGTTCTATGTAAACACTGTGAGGATCCAGTTCTGACAGCATTCCTGATATAGCACCCTGCACCGCAGTTTCCCATTTAACATCTTCCACATAATAGTATTTAACAAGACTCACTACGCGGAGAAACTTATCGAGCTGTTCCCGGGAAAGATCTTCATAATCTGCGAATACACTTTGATTAAGGAATACACCTATAACCCCGAAAATGAAAGTAATAATCAGTACATAATAGGGCGTTTTCTTAAATTGAGACATTTATTAACTCCTCCTTCTTTCCTGCTGATTCCCTTGATATAGACTCACAGAAGAAATATTGAAATTTAATATCAATTTAAATTGTTTACTATCTGCTTTTTTTACACCAAAAATTAATTTTGGTTCAATGCGAGAAACGAAAGTCTTTAATCCTATTTTAACAACACTGACGCTGCCAGCACCGTTGTCCACAGCCCGTTTTTATCTCCTACAGCGGACTGGGTAGCGTTACGGGTACGAACAATTTTTCCGCTGATTTTCCAGATCTCTTTCTTATTATCCCAGCTGGAATCGGGATCGAAATCTACCCCCAGAACTGTAGCTAACATGGTGGCTGCCAGATCTTCAGCATATTCGCCGGCTTTATTCTCGGTTTCCCCATAACTGTGATGTTCAGATAAATATCCATAGAAATTTTTATCGGCCGGTATAGCAACTCCCACGGAGGCAGCAATGAGTCGATTCGGCTCATTCGTACTGTTTTTGCTCATAACCACATGAATAATCTGCCCGGGTAAAAGCTGTTTCAAGCCTGCCTCCACTGAAATCATTTTACATCTAGGTGGATATATAGATGAAACACTGACAAGGTTAAGTGAAGCTATCTTTGCATTTCGTAATGCCATTTCGAAACTGGTTAACTTTTCCTTGTGTTTACCAACACCTTTTGTTAAAAACATTTTAGTGGGTACATACATGTTCCGTTTCCCCTCTCATTTAAATTTCAATACTCTGAGTCAATTGTTCTTCTTTGCTTTTTTCTTCCTCTTCTTCCCATCTTCTAAGTGTTTTTCTGTTCCGATATCGCATTGCATAAAGAGCGCCGGCCAGAATTATAATCATTACAACCCAGATTAAATTTTCCCAGTTGAATATGATAAACCATTTATAATTCTCTTTCAACCAGTGATACCATTTTATTTCAAAATCTATCGGGTCCATCCCCAATGAATTTTTCAGGGCCTGTTCGAAACCATTCCGCCTTACCGATTCAAAGAAATCCTGCCAGCTGATGCCAAGCTGATTCAACCGTTTTTCCAGGAAAATGACAGCAGACAGGCTCTGCAGATAGGCCAGCTGAGCCCGATTCCAGGAAAAATCCTGCAGACTGTCCACATGGCTGAGTAAAATGAGTTGACCTGCAAACATGGCATTTGATATTTTAAGTCCGTTGGAAATATCCAAGGCTGTACCACTCAAGTATTCTGCCAGGCCCTCATTGAACCAGAGAGGCACTTCACTGTTTGCGAACATTCGGTGGAAATAAACATGGGATAATTCGTGTCTTAAAACCTGAGTAAAATTCTGATCGGTGGAATACCATTGCGGTTTTTTCAGGATTATCTGATTCCTGTCGGGAACGAAAACACCGTTACTCCATTCGGGAAGCTGGTCGAAAACCAATGGATGGAAATCCAGTAATGAGGAAGGAAGGAATATGACAACTTCTCTCTCCAGATCCGTTCCATAGAATTTTTCATATTCCGGAACCGCAATTTCAAGAATAGAGATGATGTTCCGGGTTATCTTTTCAGCGCCCTGACCATATTTGATTCTGAAATTCTGGTAGACCGATTCATTTTCCGGCATTCTGTTTGCTGCCAATAGAGTATCCATACTCAGAATAATTATAAGAGAAATAATATTAATAAAATGCATACAAAAAATATCACAATAAAATCACAAATATTCAAATTTTTCTTTTCAACGGCAAAATTTCATCTGCCTTTGAAAATCGATACATATTTGGCCGGAATCAAACCAAAAATGAATTTCATGGCCTACCTGCCTGAGATGTATTCTGAATTTTTTCAGATAGATACTTATCGGCATATTCTTCACCTTTCTGAATATCAACCCGCCATAGAAGCAATCCACCTGAGATAAAAAGCACCAGAATGGACAAAATACCCACTCTGGAACTGCCGGTTATTACTGTTACCGATCCCATAAGCACCGGACCGATAACAGCCGCAAATTTTCCCAACATATTATAAAAACCAAAAAATTCCGCAGCTTTGTTGTGAGGAATAATACGACTGTACAGACTGCGGCTGATTGCCTGAATGCCTCCCTGGAATAATCCGACCATGGCTGCCAGGAAATAAAAATGCCACTCCTGCTGCATAAAATATCCGAAAAAAGTTATGAAGATATAACCGACTATTCCATAAAGAACCGCTTTTTTGGGACCAATCCTGCCGGCCAACCAGCCATATGCCAGCGCTGCAGGAAAAGCGATGAACTGGACCATCAGCAAGGCAGTTATGAGAGTAAAATCCGAAAAATTCAACGATTTGCCATAATCAACCGCCATTCTCACAATGGTATCCACACCATCTATGTACAACCAGTAAGCCAGCAGAAACATGGCCACAATTTTAAAATGTTTCAGATCTGCCAGGGTTAACCGAAGCTGTTTCCATCCTGCTTTTACTGCTCTGAGGAATCCGATTTTCTCCCTGGTTTTCGGCTCTTTTACAAATAGGATCAGCGGAATGGTAAAAACGGCCCACCAGACTGCCACCATCAGAAAAGAGGCCTTTATTGCACCAGCAGATGTTGCGAAACCAAACCATTCATAATTAATGAACATGAAAACATTCAGTAAAAAAAGAAGTCCACCGCCTGCATAACCCAGTGAATACCCCAATGAGGAGACAATATCTACATCTTTCCTGACAGAAACAGTCGGCAGCAGCGAATCATAAAATATATTAGCACCCGTCCATCCGACTGTCGCAGATACATAAAACAGGATGGCCCATTCCCACAAACCCTGTTCAAGAATTCTTAATGAACCAGTCAATATAATCCCAAAAAATGCAAATGCCATCAGCAGCTTTTTCCGAACACTTCCCTTATCTGCAATAGCTCCCAGAATTGGAGCGAGCGCTGCTATGATGATGGATGCAACGGAATTGGCCAGACCCAGGTAAAAAGTACTTTGGACCGGATCGTCTGGATTTGCCCAGTAAGATTTAAAAAAAATGGGGAAAAAACCAGCCATAACCGTTGTTGCGAATGCGGAATTTGCCCAGTCGTACAATGCCCAGCTGATTTTTGGCAGACGGTTGTTTTTCATTTGTTTAATTTAAACCGCAATTTATTCAAATCAAAAAATTTTCTGGTAACTGGCCGCTGACTGAACCATGGACGGTTTAGTCCCGACCGGCCAACCGGAGGTTGACAGGAAGTCGGGGCTCCTGGTTCCAACGACTGAAGTCGCTGGCTAAAATCAGCTGTCCCGTCCGGACATAGTTTACTGACGGAATAAATATCTGAATATTTTGTATTTTGTATTATTTTTATTGCATCTTGTATCTTGTAATCTTGTCTTCTTGTTTTACCGACTGCTCCTAAAAAAAATCCCCTCCTGTTA
>JAFGSO010000347.1 GCA_016934605.1 Calditrichota bacterium
AAACCATTATTTGACAGGAAAAAAGCATGCAGAGGGTGTTGATGAAACGGAAAAATGTTTTCCTTTAGAATGATGAATGAGTTTTTTTCGCGGATTATCCTGGCGCCAATTTCTTTCTCGAAATCGCTCATCCAGGTCTCCTGAACCGGATGTTCCGATCTTTCGGCATCCTCTCTATCATAGGATGTCCTGTCCAGTCTGCTCAGTTTGTCCCTGATATTACTCATGATATCGAAATTTTGCGGTTTATCTGATCATTTAAGGCTCTTAAAAAAAATTTGACCAGATGTTTGCTTTTCTCACCCACCTCCAGAACCGGTCCCACGCAGCTTGGACAGCCTGATTCGCATGGACAGTTTTCTACCAGATTCAGCGCACCTTCCACAATGGGATAGGGATAGTTCATAATTTTCAGACTCAATCCGACTCCGCCGGGAAAATTATCGTACAGATAAATGGTCGGTCTCTGGGAAAAAGGTGCTTTGACCATTGGCACAGCTCTGATATCCCCGGGATCGCACATCACAAACAACGGAGCAATATTTCTGAAAACATTGGCGGCCCCTTGAAGAACTCCTCCCAGAAAGGCGGGTTGAATTCCCAAAACTTCTATAAAGTCCGGCAAAAATTCCAGCCAGAAGGCCGAAGTAGACATCTCAATTTCAGGAAGATGCAATCTGCCAGCACCAACATTTTCATGACTGAAGAGCTTGATTTTTTTATACCCGGTGGTTACAGTCGCTACATTGACATCGCCATAAGCCAAGGTTATTTTCTGCAAATTTTTCTCTTCATCTACTGACAATACTTTGATGTTGGTTTTGGTAATGGCATCGGTAAAATAATCCACACTTACCGAACGGACATAGGCCTTTTTTCTCTCCCAATCCAGCCGGTCCACATGGAATTGATTGGTTTCGTGCATATAGATAGCATCCTGATGAACCAGCATCTGAGCACTGAAAAGATCGACTTCTCCGATAACCCGCTCGCCCCGGGTGGTGTCAATAATCACCACGTTATCCGGAGAAGCGCTTCGAAGGCTGATCTCTTCAGCGGGAAATATTTCACTCATCCAGTAGTATTTACCATCTGTATGGCGCAGCACATTTTTGTCGACCAGATAATCGAGAATTTCTTTGGAATCCTGTATACCAAAAATTTCATGATCCCGAAAAGGTATCTCAAAGGCAGCACACTTCATATGGCTCATCAATATCAATAAATTATTGGGATCCACAATTCCGCTTTCAGGTGATTTTTCGAAAAAATACTCCGGATGATCCATTATATATTGATTGAGTGGAGAGCTTGTAGCGATGAGAATAGTCAACGATGTATGAGTGCGGCGCCCTGCTCTTCCTGCCTGCTGCCAGGCACTGGCGATGGTACCGGGATAACCTGCCAGTATCGAAACATCCAGCTTACCAATATCAATACCAAGCTCGAGGGCATTTGTACTCACTACACCCAGAATCTCACCATTCTTCAAACCCTGCTCGATACGTCGCCTTTCCAGGGGTAGATATCCCCCGCGGTAACCGCTGATTTTTTTTGTATCTATGTGCTGATTTTTAGCCGCATCTTTGATATATCTGGTGATAATTTCAACTCTTATGCGGCTTCTGGCAAAAACGATGAACTGAACTCCTGCTGAAAGAAGGTGGGAAGCCAGTTTCCTTACCTCTGTCACGGCAGACCGCCTGATCCCCAGTTCTTTGTTGACCAGTGGGGGATTATACAGCAGGAAATGTTTTCTTCCCGAGGGAGCACCACTCTGATCAATCAGAAAAACCGGTTCTTCAATTATCTTTTCGGCTAATTCGGATGGATTGGCGATAGTCGCTGAGCAGCAAATGAACTGCGGTTTACTGCCATAAAAAGCAGCGATGCGTTTCAGCCGGCGAATGAGATTACCCAGATGACTTCCGAACACTCCACGATAATGATGTATTTCATCGATAACTACATACTTCAGATTTTCGAACAGTTTTACCCAGATAGTATGATGCGGAAGGATGCCCTGATGGAGCATATTGGGATTGGTTATTACAATATGACCCGCTCTACGGATGGCTTTTCGGGCAGTAACAGGGGTATCCCCGTCGAATGTATAGGTACGAATGTCCGATTTCATAAGAGTTATAAGATCATGCAGCTCTTTGAACTGATCCTGAGACAAAGCTTTGGTGGGAAATAGATATATTGCGCGAGAATCTTCTTCCAATAGAATTTTGTTCAGAACCGGCAAGTTGTAAGCCAGTGTCTTACCACTGGCAGTGGGAGTAACCAGAACAATATGTCGGCCTTCTTCAATTTTTTCAAAAGCTTTCCGCTGATGCGAATATAAAGCGTTAATATTTTTCTGAATCAGGGCTTCAATGATTCGGGGATTCAGATTTTCAGGAAATTCCGAATAGTCTGCCTCTTTTGGAGGAATTTCCTGCCAGAAGGCAATATTCTCGGAAATTTCAGGATCATTTTTTATAAAATCAACCAGTTGTTCCAGTGTCATCTTTTCAGTTTCCTGTTTCGTTCACATTCCCGGCACAAATTCAAAAATCCATAGATTTCTACTTTCCCGAGCGCGGGATGGAACTTCAGATTAAAATTTTTTATATCTCATATTGCTTTTTATGAATTTTACGAACTTCCAGAACTCGCAGATATTCTAAAGCTTCATTTAATTCACTTTCGGTAAAAATCTTGATGCCATGGCGTATCAGCAGTGCTGTAAACACACCTTTCCCGGGTTTCAAATTCCGGGAAAAGGAGCCGTCGTAGATCTCATATAACCCACAGGCAGGACTGCGAGTTTTGAGAACAGCTATTTTTATATGATTTCTTCTGGCTGTTTCAAGTCCTGTTTGCGAACCTCTCAGGTAGTATTCGGTAACATCTTTTCCTGCCCGGTTTCTGATCAGGCTTTTACCATCAAGTATGTCCTCTCCACTGCCCCACACTATTTCCGCCGGAGGTCTGGGGACAGCCAGTCCTCCCTCAACCTCTGGACAAACCGGGACAAGACGGTCTTCCGTTAGCCATCGTTCAATGATGGAAGATTTGAGCTTGACATTTTCACCGTCATATCGAACATTCTTCCCGATAAGACAGGCGCTGATAAGTATTTTTTCCATCTGCCAAAATTAAATCAGTCCTTCTCTGAAAAGCAACCCAATTTCAAGAGATATGATCGTATAAATGGCATCTTTTTGACATTGGTTTTTCCGGTAGCTCTGGTTAAATTTTAATCATGATTGTCAGAAAAATGTCCAGTATACAACTGGTATCGGTTCGCTGGTGGAATGCCAGTGCCTACTATGCAGTAACCCTGGCGGAGATTTTACAGAGTCGTGGACTGAAGACGGTGGTCGGGGGCAGTGCAGATAGTCCTCCGCTGGAGCAGGCAGGCAGGAACAATCTGCCAGTGGCAGCTTTCCAATTTGAGAGTTTTAATCCATGGCATTTTTTTCGAAATCTTCGTTTGCTGAAAATGGCACTGGTAGATAATCAGATTGATATCATGAATGTGCACCGGCCGGAGGATCATTTTTATTCAATTTTTTTCCGCAATAATTCCAGTGGTAGACCACTCATTCGAACCGTCGGAGATGTACGTTCCCCAAAAGTTAACTATCTCAATAAAATAATTCATTTGCACCATACCGATTTTTTTATTTTCAGCTGTCATGCAAATCGAAAAAGATATCAGAATATATGGCCAATACCCGAGAATAAAACTGAAGTTATCTATGCCGGTGTCGATACACAACATTTCAGTCCAACGGAAAGAACTGACCAGGAACTTCGAAAACTGGGCATTCCTCCGGGCTGCATCACTTTTGGTATGGTGGGACGATTATCGCCGGTAAAAAATCATTCCATGTTTCTTCAAGCCGCATCGCAGCTTTTGAAGGAACAGAGAAATGCATTTTTTATCATCAGCGGGGAGGAAGTTGAAATAAAAGAGGCGGACCTGAAACAACTGTCACAGCAGCTGGGCATTGCAGATCAGGTGTTGATTGCAGGCAAATTCGAAGATGTACGGGAGATCATCCGGTTGATTGATGTAGGTGTTGTCTGTTCAAGGGACTCAGAAGCTATTTCCCGAATCACTGCTGAATTTATGTCCATGAGCAAACCGGTTATTGTTACTGATATCAACGTTCTTCCGGAAATGGTGGCAGTTGGCCATAACGGATTTGTGACCAAAACAGATTCGGCAGAATTGTTATATCAGAAAATGAAAAAAATTATGGAAAATCCCGAACTTCGACGGAAAATGGGAAAAAATGCCAGATCAACAGCAGTTCGGCGTTTCAGTTATAACCGTTTCTTTGAGGATACGGTGCGTGTTTATGAAAAGGTATTGAATACATATCGATCGGGAATTCATTCAACTCATGAGTAAATTTAAAAGAATATCAATCACCATAATAGGACATAATGAAGTGGATCATTTGAGCGAACTGCTTCCGGACCTGGAGTGGGCAGATGAAATCATTTATGTCGATTGCGAAAGCTCTGATGAATCTGTAAAGATCGCCAAAGCTCACAATTGCTCTGTTTTTCAGCGTCCAAATAACCCTAATCTCAATATTAACAAGAGTTTTGCCATGGAACAGGCGGAGGGCGAATGGATTTTTTACCTGGATCCGGATGAAAGAATTCCGGAGCAGCTGGCTGAGGAAATCCTGGCACGTATTCAGAATCCGCAGGATAATATGGCTTTTTATGTAAATCGCAGGAACCATTATTTCGGAAAATGGTTAAGGCATGGCAGTCAATATCCCGACAGGCAGTTGCGATTATTCAAAAGGGGTCATGGACAATTTCCTCAGCAGCATGTTCACGAAAGAATTGAAATAGATGGGAAAATCGGTCAGATGAAGCACAATTTGTATCATTATCCCTATCAGTCGATTTCACAATACTTATCTAAATTTGATTTTTATACCAGCTTTGAGGCAGACTTTTTGTACAGGCAGGGAATTCATCCGGGGTGGTTTCAATCAATGCGGTTTCTGATTAGCAAACCGATCACGCGTTTCATCAGAAGATACCTTCTTAAAGCAGGTTTTCGGGATGGATGGCAGGGATTTTTTGCAGCCATTTTCGATTCGCTGAATTATGCCGTACGGTATTTCAAGTTAATGGAGCAATTATCCAGAGAAGATGAAAAAAACCAATAATTATAACCATATCCTGCTTGTTAGAACGGACCGCATTGGAGATGTTATCCTGACAACGCCTTCCATTTCACTTTTAAGGGAAAATTATCCATCTGCCAGAATTTCCTTCTTAACCAGGAACTACACAAAACCTCTTCTGGAGCATCACCGCGATCTTGATAATATTATTGTTTATGATCCTGAACAACGGCACAAGGGAATCCGGGGACTATTCAAACTGGCACAAGACTTAAAAAATCAGGATATTGATCTGGCAATATTATTTCACCCGCTTCCTGCACTGGCATTGGCCCTTTTTATGGCATCAATCCCGCACCGGGCAGGAACCGGTTACCGCTGG
>JAFGSO010000045.1 GCA_016934605.1 Calditrichota bacterium
CATTCCAAAGATAATACCGGAGAAGTTATCCAGAACAAACTCATCGAGCATTTGCATAAGGAACCGAATATTCAGCTTTTTACCGGTTACACCGCGGTTGATCTGCTCACACCTTCTCATCACGCCTTAAACAGATTGGAAGTATATAACAACGACTCCTGTTCCGGGGCCTATATTTTTGATCAGAAAAAAGAAACTGTTATTCCCATTTTTGCCAGGAAAACTATACTGGCTACCGGAGGACTTGGCCAGATTTATCTGAGGAGCAGTAATCCATCCTGGGCGCGGGGAGACGGGCTGGCGATGGCTTATCGTACCGGTGCCAGAGCCATAAACTGCGAATTCATTCAATTTCATCCGACTACTTTTCATTATAAGATGGCCCCCCATTTTCTGATTTCGGAATCGGTAAGAGGTGCGGGAGCGAAACTGGTAGATAACCGGGGTGAGCCGTTCATGAAAAAATATGATCCGGAGTGGGAAGATCTTGCACCCAGAGATGTGGTGGCAAGAGCAATTCATGAGGAGATGCTGATCCATGACACTCCCAATGTTTATCTGGATTTTGCTTCCTATATTCCCTCGGTGGAGATACAGAAAAATTTTCCGAAGATTTATCAGAGTTGCCTGGAATATGGAATCGATATCACCCGTGAACCGGTACCGGTAGTTCCGGGGGCCCATTATTTCTGCGGTGGGGTATGGGTAAACCAGTGGAGCCAGACAACCATCGAAAATCTTTATGCAGTTGGCGAGGTTTCCTGCACCGGTGTGCACGGTGCAAATCGTCTGGCCAGTGCATCACTGCTGGAGGGCGTTATATGGGGCCATCTGACCGCAGAACATATTCGCCGTAACCTGCCCGCAACTCAGAAGCCGGATCCTGCGAATTTTCCGCCCTGGAAAGACCTGGGTGTGGAGGAACCCGACCCGGCTCTCATCAGCCAGGATATGAGTTCCATCAGAAATATGATGTGGAATTATGTGGGAGTTACCCGAACGGCAGACCGCCTGGCCAGAGCTCTGCGGGAACTTCGCAGCCTGGAATCTGAAATCGAACGTTTTTACCGGGTATCCAAACTCTCAGACAGTCTGATCGGATTACGCAATGCAGTCCGTGCCGCTCTTATAGTGACCACTGCGGCTTGGGCAAATAAAAACAGCATGGGCTGTCACTACCGGCTTTCCTGAAGCTTTGCTTTTACCCAGTTTTCCAGTCCTCCGGTAACGATAAGTTCCTGAGCAGCCGTTCCTACCGGGCTAATGGAATATCTCTTGTCTTCCAGCCGGACGATACATTTCCGAAAATCAATTTCAGCTTTCAGACCGGTTCTTACCGTTAGTTTTTCGGTTCCGAAACGGGACTTCAGGTCATTCACCAGACCGGGAGATTCAATGACCAGAAAACCGTTATTCAGCGCATTTCTTTTATAGGTCTCATTAAACGATCCGGAAATCACCAGCCGGATTCCCCGGTACTTCAGTGCAGTTGCTGCCTGCTCCCGGGAACTACCGGTTCCGAAATTGAAACCACCAACCAGTATATCCCCCTCACGGGCAATATTTTTGAAAGCGGGATCGTAATTCTCCATAACTACTTCCGCCTGCTGCTTCGCTGTAAAATCGTCCATGTAAGTATATTTCCCGGGATATATACCATCTGTATTCAGGTTATCCTGAAAACAGAAGAGAAGTTCCCCGGAAACATTTCCCGTAAATCCTTCTAAAATCCGGACTTCCCGTTCTTCACTTTCTCCGAATGCATGTTCAATGATTTCGCCGGCCGGTTCTTCATCGGGCCATTGGCCTGAATAATCTATTTTACCGGATATGGCCGAAGCTGCCACAACCGCGGGTGAAGCCAGATACGCAAAGGCATTTCTTGATCCCATCCGTCCCTTGAAGTTTCGATTGGTGGCAGAAATACCAACTTCCCCGTCCTCCAGCAGGCCTTTTCCCAGACCAATACACGGTCCGCACCCCGAAGGTAGCGGAATAGCTCCCGCATCCAGCAGTTTCTGCCAGTCCCCGCGCTTCCGGCTTTCATTTTCGACCTCGCTGGAGGCAGCTGCTATATAAAATTCCACCCCCTCAGCTACTTTTTTCCCCTTCACTATGGCTGCTGCTTCTGCCAGATCTTCCACCCGGCTGTTTACACAGGAAACCAGATATGCCTTGTCGATCTTGACATTTTCTTGGCGGATTTTACTCAGCGGAGAGATGGTTTTCACGGTATTCGGCCCTGAAACATGCGGCTGAACAGTTTCCAGATCCAGTACAAGTTCTTTCAGATAAAAAGCATCAAGATCTGCCAGGATATTATCTCTTTCTTCTTCAAGCTGACGAATACGCTCCCGGTTCATACGCGGATGTTTACCGCTGCCATCTTCATCCGAAGGTACTCCGGAGAGTCCGCGGCCTTCTATAAAATCAGTCCGTTTCCTGAGCCAGTTTAAAGTCATCTCATCCACCGGGAAAACTCCGGCCAGTGCACCCCATTCCGTCGTCATGTTGGCGATGGTCAACCGCTGATCTATACTGAGTGAAGCCACACCATCACCCACAAATTCCACCGCACAGTTCAGGACTTCATCATGGTTGAAAAAACCGCACAGGGTAATAATCACATCTTTTCCGGTGACTCCGGGTTTCAGTCTCCCTTGCAGATTGACCCGCACTACCTGCGGAACCTGCCACCAGGTACGTCCCGTAGCCCAGATAGCCGCTGCATCGGTCCGGACGATAGGGGTGCCCAGACATCCCAGACCGCCATACATATTGGAGTGGCTGTCCGATGCCACCACCATCGTTCCCGGCCAGGCATATCCTTCTTCACACATAATCTGGTGACCGATACCCCGGCCGGCCGGATAAAAATCCACACCCATGGTCCGGGCAAATTCCTCAATTTTGGCATATTTCTGAAGATTTTTTTCACCGGTATCCTGCACATTATGATCCAGGGTAAATACAGGCTGCCGCGGATTCGCCATTTTTGTGGCGCCGATACTTTTAAATTTGGGAATAACTGCACCGGTATTGTCATGAGTCATGACATGGGCAGGCCGGATGGATATATAGTCTCCACTTCGGACTTTTTCTCCCGGTTCTAGCCCCACGGCATACCGCTGGGCAATTTTTTCAACAACTGTCTGTGGCATGTAATCTCCTGATAAAAATTCCTATAGTAAAAAATTATTTTGAAAATTAATTGAATAGAAAATTGAGATCAATTCATTTTTAGGATTAAGGAGACATAAAACAAGAATACAAAAATACAAGATGACAAGATGACAAGAAAAAATAATGCAAAATACAAAATAGTAATTGGTGAAAACAGAGAAACAGAAAGCAGTCAGAACAGGTAGCCAATTAAATTCCAATCACCAAGCACCAAATCAGGCAGTAGCCTGATCCGCCTGCCAGCTTGGTTCTGCCAGACTGGCGGGGGGCAGGGGCTCAGAAACATGAAAACAAGATTACAAGATACAAGAAAAATAGTACAAAGTACAAAATAATAAAATATTCCAATCATCTGAAAGAATGTCCCGCAGGGACAACTGATGTTAGCCAGCGACTTTAGTCGTTGGAGCCAGCAACCAGAATAAAATTCCAATTACCAAATACCAAGATCCAAAAAATTCCAATTCTCAAATGAAAAATTGAGAAACCAGTAACCAGCAACCAGAAGCCAGATACCCGGAACCAGAAGCCAGAAGCCAGCATCCAGCAGCCAGAATTAAATTCCAATCACCAAGCATCAAATCAGTCGGCTGACTGATCCGAATAAAATTCTAAATCTCAAACTATAAATTGAAAAACCAGAAGCCAATTACCAGGAGCCAGGAACCAGGTGCCAGGAGCCAGAGACCAGAAACCAGCCCTGAGCCTTCTTTTTGTTTAATGCTCTCTGCAAAAAAAAAGGCTTCCCGTTACCGGAAAGCCCTCAGAGCTGACTGGCTGATTCAGCTTATTAACGGTTCAGCAGCTCGTCCCGTTGTTTATTCCACTGTACCCAGTCGGATTTGGCATCATCAATGAGATCGAAGTCGGATTTTTCAAACTTACCATCGGAAGATATACGAATCTGTTGCTGA
The DNA here is from genome assembly GCA_016934605.1 of Calditrichota bacterium. GTDB lineage: Bacteria > Calditrichota > Calditrichia > RBG-13-44-9 > RBG-13-44-9 > RQOF01. The sequence continues at coordinate 4,098 of JAFGSO010000045.1, forward strand.
GCTTTAACGATCTCAATCCATTGAGCTTCGCTCACATCCCGAGGTCCGGCAACATCTCTTGGTCCGGGAACATCACGGGGCGGTCCGATAGGTCCTGTTCTTTCGGGTTTGGATTGCTGCAGTTTTCCTATCCCCGCTGCAGCCGGTTTCACTTCCACTTCACCATCGTACACCCGGAGGGTTGTCATGGAATCCTCTGCCACATCCACCCGGTAAATTGTTCCGCGAACAGCAATCACCGCCGTGGGAGACTTAACCGCTACATAATCATCCTCAGTAAAGATCTTCCGAATAGTGGCCCACAGCTTGCCGACGCTGAGGAATGAACTGGCCTTGACGGTTTCCTGCGTCACTTCAATGTCTTCCAGAGTATAAAGTGAGTTTTCATCAATCCTGACCACATCACCATTGGTCAGGGTAATTTCGCAACGGGATTCGCGTTTGGTTTCAATTTTATCTCCGGAAAAAACATCCATGTTGAAATAGGCCATCTTCAGGTCGGAGGTCCCTTCCGGAATAACAAAAACCCTGTTCAGAGGGAAGGTGATTTTTCCGACAGGTTCACGGCTGGCGGAGGTGAACGCTACCAGAATAAAGAAGATACCCAGCAAGGGAATCCCTTTCATGATATGCCGCATATGTTCCTCCATTCCTATCAGAAATAAAAAAACAGCTGACTAATTTTTTTACATTTTATTTCTTACTGCGTACGAACCAGATCCCCGGTTTTCATGCCGGTACCTGAAACGATAATCGCCTTACAGGCTTTCCCGTCTCCGATATCCTGCACCACTTTGACTTTTCCAATCCTTCTTTCTTCACTGCCCAATGAAAGTCCGGTATCGGGATCGATAATTTCTTCGCCTTTCGAATATACAGCAAATTCCATACCTGCATTAACTCCACCGGCAGAACCCGGTTTCATGTAGAGGGAACCATCATCATTCACTTTTATGACTTTCCCTTCCCAGGGAATGTTTTCCATAGCTTTGGAAATGAATCCCACGCATTTTTCGATAGATTTCCGGCTGGCTTTGCCCAGAATGGTCTGATCCCAGTGGGTCGGATTACCAAAATCGATGTCTTCCACTCTGATCCGGTCAAGCCCGGTAGAACTTTCCTCTCCCTCAGCCGTTTCTGCCAGGACGATTTCGCCGGTACTGGTATTCACCAGACGGACATCTACCACGGCACGAGCCTGTCGCTTGGTCAGCTTACCGCCGATACCAATTTTACCGATACCACCGCCAAGGCCTGACTTTTTTTCGCCAAATTCCGACACACTGCCCATTACCATCAACTCCACACCCAGCAATTGTCCTACCTGGGCAGCACTCTGGGGTGTGACCGCCCCGGACATTCCCAGGCCCTGCTCTTCCAGGATTTTGGCAAGTTCCTGACGTTCAACCACCAGAAACTGACCGCTCTTCACCAGATGGGTAACCAGCATATCGGCCAGACCGGTTCCGATATTATGTCCCCAGCCACTGCGATCCTCAAAATCTACCACGGCAATTCTTTTCTTCAATCCCTGCAGATCTCCCGCTGAAATCTGAACAGCAAAAACTAAAATCAAGGTCATGATCAGAAAATATTTCATCGGATAGTATCCTCCTGACTGTTTGTTTTACTTACTCTGGCAATTATGGTATTCTGTGTAACGTTTAAAACTTCAATTTTATATGGATTGAAATCCTTCAGCACCATCTCCTCTGCCACCTGATTGGCATTACCGCGTACATCAAGGTCGAACAGAACGGTATTGTCCGAAAAATCCCGCTGGTAAACATTCTGGACCCCCCGGATATAGTACGGCAGCATATTTTTTATCTTGATCAGATCTGAATAGGTTTCCACATTCATCAGACGCAGGCTGATGCTGGTGCCGCTATAGACATCTTTCTGCCAGCGATCAATAATTTTGGAGGAAATATCATCGGCAGCCAGTTTGGCTGCTTTCTGAAGAGCCATGGTCCCTCCGGTCAGTTCATCGATATGAACGGCGGCGGCCTGCTTGCTGGCGGTGGCCAGAATTGTTCCGTCGTCCGAACGCAGTGCCCTGAGATTCATGGTGGCCTGGCAGGAAAACATGCCTGCTTGTGCCAGGGCGGCCGGACCGCGGGGAGCCACCTTGGAAACAGCCTTTCCCACAATCAGAACCTCCGCTCCGGATTGTGTGGCTAAGAGCTGTGCCGCATATTCGTCACCTTCCATGGCCGACACAACCATGTCTTTCTCGATTTTCCGCATGGCGGCATCACGGTCCACAAAGGGAAATCCCTGATCCAGAAGAGTATTCATAATCTCTGTTTCAGTGGTATTCATGTCGATGGACCAGGCATAGTAATGCGTATTCATATTTTTTTCGTCCACAATCACCATAATTCGGGGTTTCCCCTTCCTGGAAATCAGTAATCCCAATGCCTGCAGATTATCCCTGATATTCCCCTTACGGACCAGTGCTTTTATGGTCACCTCGAGAATGACATCGCCCTGACGGTTCTTGTTGATTACCTGATAGCTTTCCACGTAGCCCTGCGATTGACTGTATATGCGATCTTCCAGCACCTGATAATTCTCCACGATCACTTCCGAGGTGACCAGCGTACCGATCACCTGTTCAATAGCATTGCGAAGCGCATTGGCAATGGCATCGTCTTCTGCCTTGGCAACATCTCCGGCAATGACCGCACCCATCCCTCTGGCCAGAACTTCCTGATGCGTCTGGTTGTCCTCCAGCTGGGTGTATGGCTGAGCCTGAACAGCAAAGCATATCCAGAATACCAGAGTGCAAATCACTACGTTAAGTTTCATCATAAGTTGATTACCTCTATACTGTTATTCGAATCTGTCCGAAAAGGGATTTTATATTTGAGATCCCTGTATTTTACCCGATGATTCAGTAGATCCTACAGTTTTGATTTCAGGTTCCGGATAATGTTCAGTGCTTCCGTTCCCGATACCGGTCCCAGTGGTTTAAAGGTACCATCATCAAATCCGGGCATCACTCCCCGGCTGGAGACGGTCATGATGGAATTAAATACCGGCGAGGTATTGTTCACATCGGCAAAAGGCGACACCTGTCCGAAAAACCGGGTTTCCAGTGAAGGATCATTCCAGTAACGCACCATGAATTTTTCAATCAGTCTGGCGAATTCTGCCCGGTTTACTTCTTCATCCGGATGAAATTTATTGTCGGGCATCAGTTCCAGTACCCCCTTTTCCAGTGTTTCCTGAATGAATGAACGGGCCCAGTGATCTTGCGGCACATCGGGCGGTAATTCGGTTCCGGTTTTGATGGCATCGGTTTGTCCCATAACAGGTTCGGTGGGAGGTCTGAATCCGGCCTGGGTGGGTTGCGGTGCTTCCCTGAATATTTTCTGAAGCGGTAGTTCCAGGGCAAACAGAACGGCCACATCA
>JAFGSO010000046.1 GCA_016934605.1 Calditrichota bacterium
CCATTCTGCTGGCCTTAGGCGGCGGTGTAACGGGGGATCTGGTTGGATTTGTGGCGGCCTCACTGCATCGTGGTATTCCGTTGATTCATCTTCCAACCAGTATCATTGCACAGGTGGACAGCAGTATCGGCGGTAAGGTGGGAATTAATCACCCCAGAGGGAAAAACCTTCTGGGAAATTTCCATCAGGCTTCGGCGGTTTTTATTCATCCGCAATTTCTGCAGACACTTCCGGAAATAGAATTCATTAACGGAATGGCAGAGGTTATTAAATATGCTGTGACTCTGGATGCCACCTTGTGGGATCTGCTGGAAGCTGAGCACGGCCAAATTCTGGATAGAAAACCTGATATTCTGGAACAAATCATTCGACGCTCAGTTGAGCTGAAAATTCAGGTGGTGGAAAAAGACGAAAAAGAATCGGAATACCGGAGCCTTCTTAATTTTGGTCATACCGTGGGTCATGCAATTGAACAACTGAGCCAGTACCAGATGAAACATGGTTTTGCTGTCGCAGCGGGTATGCTCGTCGCGGGTGTGCTCTCCCATCAGCTGATGGGTTATCCGGCCTCACATCTGAAACGACTCAGGAAAACCCTCAACCTTTTCAAACTGGATGATGTAAAAATCAGTAAATATGCGTTAATTGATATCTGGGAAACGATTCAAACTGATAAAAAAGCACGCCGGAAACAACCCAGGTTTACTCTGCTGGATTCAAACGGACAGCCGTTGCTTTTTCAAGCAGTATCGCGGGAGGCACTCAGGAATGCAGTCGATGTCTGCTAAATATTGTGTCAGTATACTCCCGGAATCGGAGGATATGCTGGTTGAACAGATCCAATCTGAACAAGAAGCAGACTTAATCGAGATCAGATGCGATTATCTGGACCGCTCAATTGATCTGCACCATATTCGCAGGCTCTGTAAAAAACCATTGATTATTACTGTCAGGCACCCCTCCGAAGGCGGATTCTGGGATGGATCCGAGGAAGATCGTATCGGAATTTACCGGAAAGCCGTTGATACAGGAATTGATTACATCGATGTTGAATGGAGGAATGCTGCGGGTATCCTGTCCCGGTTACCTTCTTCGCATAAAACCAGGCTCATCCTGTCCTGCCACTCCACCGAGAATAAACTCAAGCATCTTATTCCGCTATTTCAAAAGATGCTGGAAAAAAAAGCGGATATTTACAAATTTGTTTATACTGTGAATGATATTAATGAAAACCTCCATGTTCTCGAACTCATTCAGATTCCCCGCCAGGAAAACGCAGGCTATATTGTCCATGGAATGGGGGTAGACGGACAAATTTCCCGCATTTTAGGATCCCTTCAGGGAAATAAATGGACATATGTATCAGCAGATAATAAACCTGCTACCGCGGCAGGTCAGCAACCACTTCATATAATGAAAAACATTTTTTTCCTGCATGAAAGAACCTCCGCTACCCGCCTGCTGGGTCTGCTGGGCTATCCGGTGAAACAGAGTTCCGGTTGGCGGCTTCATAACCGACTAATGCATCGGATCAGAAATACCGCAAAAGTAAAACCGATTGATTTCATTTATCTTAATTTTCCTGCCAAAAATTTCCACAGTTTCTGGGATCACTGGAAATATTATTTATACGGGCTCAGCGTTACAATTCCCTATAAACAGGATGTGATTTCTGTTCTGGACAGGCGGGGGGAAACGGTGGAATTAAGCGGAGTATGCAATACTATGGTAAAGCGAAATAATCTCTGGTATGGATTTAATACCGATATGCTGGCAATTTATGAACTGTTCATGCCATACCGGGAGCTTTTGAAGAGGGGTGTTCTGATATACGGAACAGGTGCTACAACTCGCAGTTCTGCCGCAGCCATCAGGGAACTAAAAGCCGGAGAGATTTTTATTTGCGGAAGAAATGAATTGAAAGGACGGCACCTAGCTGATGAATTCAATCTCCGCTTTGTCCCTCAAAACCTGCTTGAAACCGTTCGGCCTGCAGTGATTATTCAAACTACCCCTGTGGGCATGTTTCCCGATACAGATGAGATGCCTCCGCTTGAGGGAATTCTTCCCGGAGCCGACCTGGTCTTCGATGTCATCTTTAATCCCGTAAAAACCGGGCTGCTGAAAAAAGCTGCAGAGTATGATTGCGAGACCATTTCCGGAGACCGGATGTACCTGCTGCAGGCACGCAAACAATTTGAGATTTTTGCCGGAATCCCTCTCGACCCGGATGTTTTGTTGCATGAATGGAATAATCTGGATTAAAAAGTGATCCCGGCCTCGCAAACGTATTAGAACTTCAATAACTTGTATTGTATGGATTCTTACTCGAGAATAGTGCTCATTGGATTCAGAGCTACCGGTAAAACGACTCTGGCCTTGAGACTGGGCAGTCGGTTAAGATGGGCCTGCAGTTCTACCGATGAAATGGTTGAGGAAAGGACCGGCAGAAGTATTTCGGAAATAGTGAAGGAGGAAGGCTGGGAAAAATTTCGTGAACTGGAACATCAGGTTATTCACGAATTAGCAGAAAAGACCGGAATCATTATTGATTGTGGTGGTGGTATTGTGGAACATAAAACGAATATTGATCTTCTGAAACCGGGTGCCCTGATGGTGTGGGTCGATGCTGAACTTTCAGATATTATTCAGAGGCTAATTAACAATCCTGGGATCCGGCCCCTGTTAAATCAAAAGGATCCGGAAACTGATGTTCAGGCGAATTATCGCAAACGCTTGCCTTTGTATCGCTTATATGGGAAATTAAGGGTGGATACGTCCCATGAGTCGCTGGATGAGATTTGTGATAGAGTTTTAACTCTGCTCGAAAAGAATAAAAAGAGCGGTTGAAAAATTACATGGAAGATATCCGCATAAAGTTATTTGCGAAAGATAACATTTGAAGGTAAGCTGGATGATTGAGGATAGATCCCGGGAAAGCGCGGTGGCATCAGAAGCTCTGAATGACCGGAAAATCACTCCCTCACGCAGGGAAGTCTGGCGCATGTTCGACCGGATATCTCCCCGTTACGATCTGCTGAACCGGCTGCTTTCTCTTCGGCAGGATGTTTTCTGGAGGAAAAAACTTGCCTCGCATCTGCCAGAGCAATCTTCACTCACTGTCCTGGATCTGGCGACCGGTACGGCAGATGTGTTGCTCTCCCTGTTCCGACACTCTCACCGTCTCGGGCAAGGTATTGGAATCGATATGGCTCGCGAGATGATGTCAATCGGGCGGGAAAAAGTGTTATCCCGAAACCCTGCTCCGCCTGTTTATCTCTTTCCGGCGGATGCCATCAAAATTCCCCTTGCCGAAAATTCTGTTGATGCTGTTACCATGGCATTCGGAATCCGAAATCTTCTGGATGTACCTGCGGGATTAATTGAAATGCGAAGGGTGCTGAAACCGGAAGGCCGGATCCTGATTCTGGAATTTTCCTTACCTGAAGTCAATTGGCTTCGCACACTTTACCTATTTTATTTCAGAAAGATCCTGCCCCGGATAGGAGGCCTCATATCTGGCGATCCGGAAGCATACCGCTATTTGAATCAAACAGTGGA
>JAFGSO010000348.1 GCA_016934605.1 Calditrichota bacterium
CCTTTTCCTTTTCCTTTTTTGATTTTTATCTCCTCCGCTTCACGATCCGCTGGTGTGCTCTCAACCTGGGAGGGTTTCTCCAGTTTTTCCCGTTCCCGGGCCGTCACGCTCTGAATGGGTATATTCAATACATTTTTGGCTGTGCGGGTTCTGATATCCGCTGTTGTTGACATTCCGGGACGGAAAGAGGGAAGCTTATCCAGCAACAATACTTTAACTTCATAATTTGTGACCTCTTCGATTGTACCGACACCTTTGGTGACAGCGGAATGGGATATTTCGCTGACTATCCCCATAAAAGTAGTATCCTGAAAAGCGTCGATTTCCACTTCGCTGGTATCATTCAGAGAGACATGAATAATATCGTTCTCATTCACTTCCACCCGGGCCTCCATTTGAGACAGATCAGCCAGTCCCAGGATAACATCCGCCTGGAATTGCGAACCAAGAACCATTTCACCCATTTCCTTATTCTTTCTGATAATCACTCCACTTAGAGGAGCTTTTAGTACCGTCTTGTTCAGTGCATCCTGTGCTTCCTCCAGAGCCGCCTGGGTTTGCTGAAGCTGGCTGAGGGCGCTTTGGTATTTTGCCTCTGCCACCTCCATTTCGGCTTGCGAAACCAGCTGCTTCTCATACAGTTCCAGGGTCCTTTCTCGTTCACTTTCCGACAGTTTCAGATTGGCTCTGGCACCTAAAATACTGGATTTGGCCCGATCGCGCATGGCTCGGTACTGATCCCCATCCAGAACGACCAGTACATCACCTGCTTTTACCGTGTCACCCTCTGCAGCGTTTATTTTTAAAATTTCCCCGGATACCTTGGCGCTGATATCCACCTCAACAACTGGATAGATTTTCCCGTTTCCGGTCACCTTTTCAGTTATATTCGCACGAAAAACTTCTTCAGTCTGAACTTCAATTCCTTTCTCTCCGGAGAAAAGATTGGCGGCTATAATAACTGCTATCAGAACCACCACAGCGGAAATAATGATTATTTTTTTCATTCTGGATTTTTACCTCTAAAGGATGATTGCTTCTTTTACCTTACCGGCTGCTTCATACAATTCAATATAGGTGATAATGGCATTATATTTTGCTGCTACCAGAACCTGTTCCGCTTCGGTGAGATTCACCTGGGCTTCCCGAAGTTCCAGTGAAGTACCCGATCCGAGCCGGTATCGCTCACTGGCCAGCCGGTATTCTTCCCGTGCAGCCTGAAGGTTTTTTTCATTAATTTCAACTATTTCAATTATTGCTTCATAAGTGTTATAAAGATGCCTGATATCGGAACGAAGCGCACGTTTGTAATCTTCGAGTTCCAGTTTGGTGTTCTTCAATGTTATCTGACTCTTCTGTACATTCACCCGATCGGCAAATCCGTTAAACAGATTCCAGCTGAGTCCCAGACCAATACTGTAAGACCAGTTCTGGTCAAAATCCGAATATACCTTTTCTAACTGCTCATTATCGCGGCTGTAACGAAATCGCGCCCCAACCGAAGGCCAGTACGCACTTTTTGCCAGAGCTACTGCGAATTCCTGCGCTTTTACATTCAGTTCCTGACTGCGTAATGCCGGCTGATACTCAAAAGATAATTCCAGCAATTCTTCCAGTGTCACCTTCCTGGGTTCAAAGGTAACCGTTGTATCCACCCGGATTTCCATCAGAGGATCCCGTCCCATAGCCAGATTCAGAAATTGCTGCGAACGGTTTACCGTATTTTTCTGGTTCAGGTACCGGATCCGGTCCTGTCCCAGATTCACCTGGGAACGGTATACATCCACCTGCGCCACAGAACCGATTTCATACATGCTCTGGCTTCTGTCCAGCTGATCCTGGCTCCTCTGAACTGCCTGAGAATATACCTCCAGAAGGTTCACATTTTTCAGCATATCATAATAATACTGAGACACCTGCTTGATTACCTGATTCTCTGAAAATTCCAGATCCTGTTTGCTGGCCTTATCACGAACCTTATTCATTCGGATATTATTCCACCAGTATCCTCCATCAAAAATGTTCTGGTTTATCGAAAGAGATGCCGAATAGGAATTTCGGCTTCGTGCGCCAGTCGTAACCGTCCTTTGTTCGTATTGAACATTCCCGGCACTGTCCGGAGGACCAAGAGGAACATCAGCAAGATATGTTGATTCTCCGAATTTCAATCTTGCTCCGGAAGCACTGGCATCGATACTGGGAAGAATATTACTGTAAGATCCGGTAACATTCAGTTCAGCTATTCGGGCCAGATTCTGGCTGGTTCTCAGGTCAACATTATTCTCAAGTGCTATCCGGACACAATCCTTGAGATCCAGCATTTCACCTGAGATCTGGGTTTTCCCGGGCATTGGTAACAGTAATAAAACAACAAATAAAGCAAACAATCTCATCTTTTTCCTCCGCCTGATTTGAAATTTATCCGTTGAACACAATTTCCTCTAATGCATCCGGTTCGGCTTATCCAAGAAAACCTCTGAACAAGGTGGATAACCATACCTGGAAAATGAGGACATATAGTAACCAGGCAATACTTACGGACAGAATACCCTTTAGTTTCGAGAAACCATAAATAATAGCAAAACCGATGGCGAAAACGATAAGATACCAGATGGTAAAAATATCGAAACTGCTGATAAATTTATAAAGGGGCGTTCCTTTTTCAAGCATGGGAAGCAGCACGGCTGGACTCAGGTCTACCTCAATTGAACCTTTAGCCAGCATGACAGGAACTTTAACAATCGTTCCCAGAACGGCCGGTATCAGGCTGGCATAGGTATAGGCGGAAAATATCTGTTTAAATCTGGCCTGCCCGCCCAGAAACATATTCCCGATCAGAAGGAAAATAGCAGTTATGACTGAATAGATAACAAGGATAGAAATAGGGCCTACCACAACAGTGCTGATAATTTTTCGGGGAAGCTCCTTGGCCGCTGCCATCTGATCAATCATGATATCTTTGCGGTCGTCCGGTATCCCATCACTCTGTTCAATTTTGTCTATCCGGCTGTCGATAGCCATATCATAAACCAGATAACCGGTGATCACGGTAAAAATAATAACGAGCGTCAGAGGCAGCAGAATATTCGGTTTCACCTTCACATATCGGAAAAGTCTGGCAGGATCGGTAAAAACAGAAATTATTCGCTGGAAAGGATTGAGTGCTTCCACCGGCTCATCTGCCGCTTTTTCAGAAATGCTTTCCAAAATACCTTCAATTCCCTCAGGTTCCTCTTTTGCTTCACTACTGTCCGCCGGGCCGGGAGAGCCGGACTTTCCTTCATCCATGCCTTTTTCTGACTTATCCATATCGCCTTCCTGACTTTCACTCTCTTTTAACTGCCCCAGGATATCATCCAGTTCTTTCCTGCTTTCATCCTTATTACTTCCCTGCTCGGCTGAATCTTTGTCGTTTTTCTTCTCTTCGTCCTTACTCATGGCGACCTCGATCTTTTGTTTTTATGTGTGGAAGATTACCTGAATTCCCTCCATGGTCAGAATCCTCTTTGGCACCTTAATCTTTTATTTTCATAAGATAATTATAGCATGCCTCTTCATCGTTGGAAATTTTGCCGTCCAGAACAGCATCTTTAATTTCCTGTTTTATCCGCCCGACAGTCGGACCGGGAGGAATTCCCAGAGCTTCCATGATGGTATTACCGTCAATAGCCAGTTTAAAGTTGCGCAGTTTATCTTTCTCCTCCACCTCTTTCATCTTCTTTTCCACGCGATCGAAGTTTGTATGATATCTTTCCACTTTGCGGGGATTTTTCGAGGTAATATCTGCACGACAGAGCATCATCAGATCATCTAGCTCTTCTCCGGCATCCACCATAAGGCGGCGGATGGCACTGTCTGTAACCGATTCATCAACAAGTTGCATAGGCCTCAAATGAAGCCGTACCAGTTTCTGGATATATTTTATGGTTTGAATTGGTAAGCGCATCCGCTTTCCGATCTGACCCACCATTCGTGCGCCCAGATCCTCATGCCCGTGAAATGTCCATCCTGTTCCTTCAATAAAGCGCTTGGTCTGCGGCTTGGCAACATCATGAAATAAAGCGGCCAGGCGAAGTTCAAATTTGTCGGTCTTCTGACTGATATTATCCAGTACCTGTAAGGTATGATAAAAAACATCTTTATGATGATAATCATCCCGCTGTTCCACCCCGGTCATCAGTGTCAGTTCGGGAAGAATAATATCCAGTAATCCGGTCTCTTTCATCAGATCCAAACCCCTGGATGGCCGGTAAGCCAGTAGCATCTTCCTGAATTCTTCTGTAATGCGCTCCTGTGATATAATCTTCAAACGATCCCGGGTTTCTATAATTGCCCGGAAGGTTTTTTCTTCAATTTCAAAATCGAGCACGGTGGCAAAGCGAATGGCACGCATAATCCTCAGGGGATCATCACTGAACGTAATCACAGGATCCAGCGGGGTTCGAATTATTTTCACCTCAATGTCCCGTAAACCTCCAAATATATCAATCAACCTGCCAAAATTTTCCGGGGAAATCTCGATTGCCAGTGTATTGATGGTAAAATCCCGGCGGGATAAATCGCTGGTAAGATCAGCCTTTTGAACAGATGGTTTTCGTGACAGAGGATCATAATGCTCAGACCGGGCACTCACGAATTCCAGTTTATAATTTTTATATTGAAGCATTGCCGTACCGAATCTCGGATAGGTTACCACTTTCCCGCTCCGGTACTGTTTCCGAAAAGCCTCCGCCAGTTGAATGGCGTCTCCTTCCACCACAAAATCAATATCGGTGCCTTCCTTTCCAAGGATCAAATCTCTGACGAATCCGCCCACCGGATAGGTTTTCATGTTCCGGGATTCGCTCAGGGAAGAAACTTCTTCAAGAATTTTTCGGCCTGTTCGAACTGCCAGTTTTCTGTTTTCAGACATGGTGAAACAATATATTTTATTATTATGTACAATCTGAATAATATAGAAAAAATTCTGAATTAATGGAAAGGTTTTTTCTGGAGAAAATTCTGGTAAATTTATGTTTATATTCGTTTTTAAATTGGCCAAGAGAATTTTTCTTGTTTAACAGAGTCTGTCACTCTAAATTTTTAAAGTATGTTGAAAAATCCACAACCAATGTCCCTTTCTTCTAACCACAACCTCTGCCTGGTCTGTCTCAGTATCATTGTTATGTTTCTGTTCACTGAAAAACTTTTCTCCGGTACCCATGCTGTTCATCCTTTTCAAGTAACCGAACAGATTCTTCCCGATTTCGAGGACAGCTATGGAGTTGTTTTTCATTCAATAAACGGAGATCATAAACCCGATATCTATGTCGTTCGTTTCCGAAACCTTAACCGGTTTTTTCTGTACGAAGGACCCGCAGATAATTATATGGACTGGACAATTCAGTCCGGACTCGGCGGAAACCTGATGCCGCGAGGACAGAAGAACCTGGAACTTGGTGCTTCTGCCGGAGATTTTGATAATGATGGTTTGCCCGACATGATGGTGGCAGGATGGGGAGAAAGCACCCGGTTATTTCACCAGCAGAAAAATTCCCGCTTCATCGATATCACGGCCTCCAGTGGAATTACCGCTCCACTGGACGGCAACGGCGCATTCTGGGCAGATGTTAACAGAGATGACGATCTGGATCTTTTTATAACAGACGAGCATCATGCCAACCGGCTGTTTCTGGGAAACGGACTGGGCAACTTCCAGGACGTAAGCAGCGCCTGGGGGCTGGATGATATCAGTGTCAGTCAGGGAGCAACCTTTGGAGATCTGGATGGTGATGGATATCCCGATCTGTATGTCTGCAACTGGTTCTCCCCGGATATCCTCTACAGGAATGTTGAGGGGAATACTTTTCAGCAAATGGAACTGAATATCGGGCATCTGGACCGGATCATGAACAGCAATGGGGTATCTTTCGGGGATATTGACAATGATGGCGATCTTGATATACTGGTTACAGATCGGGATGGAAAGTCTGCACTCTATCGGAATGAAATTACCATTTCCGATTCCATCTGGCATTTCATCCGGATACCAGACTCAGCAGGATTTGTAGTACCCTACCCGGCCTACGGAAGCATTATCGCAGATTTCGATAACGACGGAATGCAGGATATCTGGATAAACTGCATCGGTCCCAACATGTTATTTAAAAATGAGGGGAAGCTGAATTTTGTTAAGGTATTCGAAGAACAACATAAACCGTTTAATGAACCCGGATATTACAGTACCGGTGCGGCCTGCGCGGATATGGATGCCGATGGAGACCTGGATCTGTTCGTTTCAAACAAGGACACCATCAGCTATCTATACCGGAATTTTACCAATGATAAGAATTATATACGCATCAGATGTGTCGGAGTGGATTGTAACCGGGATGCAGTAGGAACCAGAATCTGGCTGTATCATCATGAACAGGATGCGGCCCGAAAGAATCTTGCCGGATACCGCGAAATCGTCTCGAGTTCAGGTTATCTCTCCCAGAATGAAATGGTGGCACATTTTGGGGTAGACAGTAATCTGGTATATTTTGCAAAAATTATTTTCCCCGGCGGTGTGGAAAAACAGTTAGCAAATCTAATCCCCGGGAATATTTACGAAGTTCATGAATATACCGGTATTGCTGAAAATGTATTCCGGTCTTATAATTACCTTTACCGGGTGGTTAATAAGTCGTACTTCTGGATAAGTCTGGGCCTATATCTGGTTCTCATTTTATCTGTAGTGATCTATACCTATATATCGACCCGCCGTTATCGCTGGGCATCACGCCATATCATTCTGTTCTTTTCACTGACCATTTTATTCCTGTACGGTATTTTCATCGCGTTTCAGGAATTTTCAGTACATATCAGGCTGATCACTCAAATTCTGGTTCTATATCTGCTTCTCATATTCCTGACCTTCTTCATGGAAAAAATTCGCCGTCTGGAAATTTCCCGTCGGAATTACCGCACCCTGTTACGGGAATTCTCCCGGGAACTTATTTTCATAAAAGACAGCCATGAATTGTTTGAAAAATTATTATTCAAAGTATCCGAGGCTGTCAAGCCGGAATATTGCGCCATATATGTGAAGGAAAAGCAGAAATTCAGACTGCTCCAGGGCACCGGTCTGTTCGAGGCACCTTCAATTCTCGAATTCAGTGCTGAAAATATATTAGAGAAAACAGAAAACAAAGTCACTCAAAAAATACTTTCCGTTTATCCGGAGTGCCATCTTTTCTGGATCCGGCGAAATGAACAGATTTACGGATTGCTTGTACTGGGCAGACCACTCCATTACCGGGCATACTCAGCTGAAGACATTGAAGTTTTCCAGTCGCTAACTGCTCAGGCAGCCATCGCAGTGGAAAACAATCTCTATATTGAGAAAACCAAAAAACTGATCATGCGGGTGACGGAGGCAGAGACCAGGGAGAAGTATCTGGCCGAGCTGGAAAAGGCCAATCAGAAACTGAAAACAAAAAATAAAGAACTTCGCAAATTATACCGGGATTTGCAGAACACTCAGGGACAACTGGTGCAGAGCGAAAAAATGGCTAGCCTGGGGCAACTGGTTGCAGGAGTTGCTCACGAACTGAATAATCCTATAAGTTTCATATATGCCAATATGAAAGAACTGGAGAATTATACACAGGCAATTTCAGAACTAATCTCCCTGATTAAAAGATCTCCCGAGACAGCAGGAGAGGATATTCCGGTTGAAGAATTTCAAAAAATCAGAGACCGTTATGATTTCGATTTTATTCAGCATGATATTCTCGGATTAATCAGGGAAAATATCGAAGGGAGCCAGAGAGTAAAGGAAGTGGTTCAAAATCTTCGCAATTTTTCGCGCCTGGATGAGGCAGCCTTGAAAAAAGTGGATATTCATGAAGGCCTGGATTCCACACTGCTGCTGCTGAACCACGAGCTGAAAAACAGAATTGAAGTACATAAAGACTATGGAGATATTCCCGGGATCTTATGTCATCCGGGAAATATCAATCAGGTCTTCATGAACATTTTTTTAAATGCTATACAGGCTATCGAAAACAAAGGTAATATCTGGATAAAAACCGGCATAAAAAATGGTTCGGTGGAAATAACTATCCGTGATGACGGAAAAGGTATTCCCAAAAAAGACCAGAACAAAATTTTCGATCCTTTCTATACCACAAAACCGGTTGGCAAGGGAACCGGCCTTGGTCTGAGTATCAGTTACAACATTATCAGGCAGCACCGTGGACGCATTCACTTCGACAGTCGTGAGGGAAAGGGAACTACTTTTACCATTCTGTTACCGATGCAGCAGTGATATCGATGGTAAAGCAAATGGATATCCTGATAAAAGTGTATTGCAGGAAAGATATATGAAATCAAACAATAGACCTTTCATACTGGTAGTTGATGACGAACAGTCAAGCTTAAATGCCATCAATCGTATTTTACGGCAAGATTTTGATGTTTTACTTTCGAAGCACGCCGAAGCTGCACTTGAAATTCTTAAAAATCAGGAAGTAACGGTGCTTCTCGCCGACCAGAGAATGCCTGATATCAGCGGTGTTGAGCTTTTCCAAAAATCTCTGCAGATACAACCCGATGCAACCCGTATCCTGATTACCGGTTATACCGATATCGAAGCAATAATCCAGGCTATCAATCAGGGAAAAATTTACTATTATATCAGCAAACCCTGGGAACCGGAGGATCTGAGACTGATAATCCACCGTGGAGTGGAACGCTATTCACTGATAAAAGAAAATCAACGGCTGGTTGATGAACTAAAAACTGCCAATGAAAAACTCCGGCAGGAAAATATTATCCTCCATCAGGAAGCTGAAAAAAAATATGAATTCGAAAATATCATCGGCCAGAGTGAGGCCATGGAACAGGTTTTCCAGATGATTCGCAAGGCCATTCCCACAGATATTACGGTTCTTCTGAGAGGCGAAACCGGTACAGGTAAAGAACTGATTGCCAGAGCAATTCATTATAACGGGCCGCGTCGGGACAAACTTTTTGTAGCGCAAAATTGCTCAGCACTTCCTGAAACTTTGCTGGAAAGCGAACTTTTCGGACATACCAGGGGTGCTTTCACAGGAGCTTCAAGAGATAAAAGGGGATTATTCGAAGTGGCTGACGGCGGTACTGTTTTCCTGGATGAAATCGCTGATACCTCAGCTGCTTTGCAGCAGCGATTACTCCGTGTCATCCAGGAGGGAGAGATTCGTCCACTCGGTTCTGAACGGACTATAAAAGTAGATGTTAGAATCATTTCGGCCACCAATAAGGATCTGGAACAAGCCGTAAAAAACGGAGAATTCCGCGAAGATCTGTATTACCGCCTGAATGTTTTTCCTGTTCGTATTCCGCCATTGAGGGAACGACGTGATGACATACCCATTCTGGTGGAACATTTTATTCAGAAATACAGCGAAAAACAGCGAAAAAATATTAAGGGAATAGAAAATGATGCGCTCGATATACTCCTTGCGGGATCGTTCCCGGGTAATGTGAGAGAACTTGAAAATGAAATCCAGCGAGCCATCACCCTGGCAGATAATAACTCCTTTATAACAGCCGATCTCTTATCCCCGAGGCTTAAAGGTGAACACACTCCCATGCTGTCATTTATCCATCACGGAGGCAATCTGAAAGAAATAGTTGAATCTCTGGAAAAATATTATATCACCAGAGCTCTGGAGCATAACGACGGCAACATCACTCATTCTGCCCGTGAACTCGGCTTGAGCCGTGTTGGGCTTCAGAAAAAAATGCACAGATATAAGATTAAAGCATCCTGATTAATAACCGATTTTCGGTTGCTTATTGCCAGTAAATTTTCAAAATACCCCATCTCTTCACAGAATATGAAATAAAAATATTCTGCTGGTTTTATCGCCGGAATAACCGGATTGCTTCGGCTGTCTTTATTCTGCTATTATGCCGGAAGACCATCAAAATTTGAAAAAACACCCTCCAGAACACCCTTTATTATCGCAGATTGAACCCCATTCGCCGCAAACTTTATTATCAGTTAACCGCATACAATGTTAGCAGTTATCGCCAAGCATGGTTTTATAACAGGCACATAATAAACTCATATCTTGTTTATTATCAATTATTTGCAGATAGCACTAAGCCTGCTGTTTATGACTGGCACAGAATTTGAACCTTTAGTGAATAGAGAAAAAGAGGAACGAGACCATGAAAACGATTTTTTATCAATGGATTCAGCAACTGGCAGAATTTGAATATAATATTTTGAACTGGAGCGGCCTGGTATTTTTAGGCAAACTCTCCATTTATCTTCTGGTTTCGAGGCCAACAAGAATCCATGAAATCATCAGACAACAATTAAAAAATTTACCCAAAATCATAAATTCAAGGAGGTCCACTATGAAACCAAAATATCAGTTGTCTTCAGTATTTGTGGTCTTCCTGATATTCATCATGACCAGTGGCTGTTATACCACTCTTCAGACTGTACGTCAGGATGACCCGTATGGTTACCAGGATGTCTATTATGAGGATGATTACAATGATGATTACTATGAAGACGACTATTATCCGGAAAATCCAATGGTTGAAACGGCAGGAAGTGAACTTCAATTCATACCTTCGCGCCTTGTCGTCAAAAAAAATTACTTCGATTATGGCCATCATGTCAGGAAGGTTAAATACGTGGTTTACGATTACGACCCCTGGTACGATCCGTACACTGTAATTTATTATGAAGAACCTACTTTCAGGTTTCACATTTCTTTCGGTATTCATTTTCATTACGGTCACCGGCCCTGGTATGCTCATACTTTTGTTCCGGTGTGGAATCCCTGGTACGACTGGTACTGGTCCCCGGTCTATTATCCGGTGTACTACCCGGTCTATCCGGCATATCCGATCTATGTATTCAATCCCTATCCCATCCACTATTATCCGCCGCATTACTGGCATGGTGGCGGGCATTGGAATGGTCATGACAAAGGCTATGATAAGGATTATAAGAGACGCGATTGGGACCGAAGGCAACCGGTTGAAGGTACACGCGTTGCTCGCAGAGGATCGGACGGCAATAAACCCAATACCGATCGAAATACAGCTGTGAGAACCATTGAACGGAGAAACGATCGTTCGTCCGGCCAGATAACCAGAGATACCGGCAGCGATGATCGTAGAACAATCGCCAGACGTAATCCCAATAGTGGAAATACAACTATTAAAAAAGAATCGACGAAACCGACTGAAAAACGGTCTACACAGGTCACACGGGATTCTGGCGCAAACTCTGCCAGACGAATTCAACAGGCGCCTGAGAAATCAAATAATAATAATTTACGAAAAACTACCGGAACCGAGGTCAGGCGAAATACCATACAGAAAAAGGAAAGCCGTTCTGTTACCTCATCCACTCCCAGAAGAGTTGAAAATACTGCCTCGAGCAGACAGAAAACAACAACCAGCCGAAGAATCCAGTCACCGGATCGGTCTTCGGTTCAGAAGAATAACCAGGCAACCCGGAATTCTTCATCCCGAAATATTACGAAACCGCAGGTAAAGAAGTCTGTTCCTTCAAGTAACCGGAATTACCGTACTCCACCGAGCAGATCCAGCAGTTCACCTGAATCAAGCCGTAAAGTGGTTAAGCCGGCTCCCACACCTTCAGCGAAAATCAGCAGACCGGCACCTGCAGTGAAGAAACCGTCCTACTCCGGAAAGACAACCAGGCCGGCAGCGAAGAGCAGCCCGAAACAAAGTTCATCCCGAACGCCGAACCGGACGTCGAGCAATTCGGATAAGCAGCAGAAAAGCAGCAAATCCTCAGATCGGAGCAGGCGATAAGACGGAAGATGATGAAACCAATGAAAGGGAGAAAGTCATGTCAACGATAAAATTAACGGGAATCCTCCTGATCCTCTTTATGCAAGTTGCCCTGAGCCAGTCGGCCGGTGACGCTATTCGGATCAGGCAGAATGAAATCGGATTCGGGGCCAGGAATCTGGCAATGGGAGGAAACGGAGTTGCTTCTGCCATGGATTATTCGGCTATTTACTGGAATCCTGCAGGACTGGCTTCTTTAAAAAATACACAGATTACCGGTGAAATTTCTTATCTTAATTTTTCCAACAGTGCCACATTCAACAGTTCTTTTTCCGAGATGGATAACAGCTTCACCCGGTTTCGCAATATCGGTATAGCTCTTCCGTTCCCCACAAGCCGGGGAAGTCTGGTGATTGCCTTCGGATACAACCATGTCAAGGATTTTGATGATTACCTTTATTTCAGTGGATTCAACCAGATCAGTAACGGACTGGAATTTAAATTAACTGATGAGTTCGGAGTGGACCAGTGGTATCCATTCGACCGGAATGTTACTCAAACAGAAGAGGTGATAAGCAGCGGTGGGTTACACCAGTGGTCAGCCGGTGGTGCTATTGCGGTATCTCCCACCCTGGATCTGGGGGCAACTGTAAATCTCTGGAGCGGAAGTGAAGAATATAACCGGGATTTTTTCCAGGAGGATGCTGAAGACTATTACAGCGTTTATCCGGCCGATTTCACAAGCTATTCCGTAAGCGACCATCTAAATACAGATTTCAAGGCCACAAATCTGAAACTGGGAGGAATGCTGAAACTTAACCGGATTACCAGACTCGGTCTGACCATGGAATTCCCGACCACTTTTACTGTTACAGAAAATTATGCATCCTCGGATGAGCTGGTATTTGATGACGGATATGTGGATGCCATTGAATACGAACCAGGAACCTGGGATTATAAGGTTCGTACGCCTTACCGGTTTGATACCGGAATTGGTTTCTTTCTGGAGAATGTTAATTTAACGGCAGGAGCAACGTTTCAGGATTGGAAGCAGACCCGTTTTGAGAAACCCGACCGTGCCGATGATGCGGATTACCGTTATCTGTTCGACGAAAACAGAAACATTCAGCAGAATTACCGTGAGA
>JAFGSO010000047.1 GCA_016934605.1 Calditrichota bacterium
GATACACTGTGATTCATATCAGTCGCTAACAAGTCCTGAAATTCATCAATGGCCCGCTGATACTGGCGCTGGTGAAATAAGTCGAGGGCTTCATTATACCGCATTTTATAGGAATCCTCAGATAAATCCCCAAAAGAAGTGGAGGAAGATTGCACCGAAGGTTGCGTATAAGTATAACTACTCTGCGATGGTTTGGCTGCCTGCTGTTTTTTCAGACTCTCTTCTTTCATCATTAACTGCGCTTTCAAATCAGCAATTTCCATATTCTTTTTTTCCACTTCCCTCTGTAATTCGTCCACCTGGTTCTGAAGACGTATGATTCGTTTATCCTCTGCCTGTGATGTGGTTGCAGAAGGAGTTTCCGATTTCTTACCTTCATCAACTTCCAGTAATGTGATCAGATCATCCTGTTTTTCCTGAGATGCAGGCTGCTGGCTTTGAGCCTGTTTTTGAGCCTGTTCGGATGATTTATCATCGGTCCTTGAAATCCCGAGAAGTTTTTCTATTTCATCAAAATCGTCCTGAGACGATTCCTGAGAAGCTGAATCTTCCTGATTCACCGTCTTCCGGCTGGATCCGCAACCTGCCCAGCTCAGAACAAATACAAAAAATAGTGCTGTCAGGAACAGGTATGCTGTTTTTTTCATTTAAGATCTCCTATCGCTTTAATTTTCGAAATATATAAATTAAATTAAATATAGTCAAGTATTTAATGGGTTAGGACCTTTGGTTTATTATGGTATTTCCTCCGTATAAATAGTATTATAATACCAGCAATAAACATCAGCAGACTCACTACCTGATTAAATTGAAGCCCGGCAATAATAAACATCTGACTCTCATAATATCTGTAAAAATCGACTATGAATCGTGCAATGCCGTATAGAACCAGAAAGCTTCCTATCAGCAATCCATCGAAGAATGGTCTTCTATCCAGCCATAGCAGAACTGCAAAAATGACCAGTCCATAAAAAGCTGAATATAATTGGGTGGGGTGAATATAGACATCCACCATGGTTGCGCCGGCAGGGCTATAAGCAGGAAAGAGTACACCCCAGGGCTGTTCACAGGCTGTGCCGAAACAGCAACCGTTCAGATAACATCCGATTCTGGTTAAAAAAACACCCAGGGCAATCGAGGGGGCAACACTATCTGCCAACTTCCAGAAATTCATTTTTTTTATATAGATATAGATAACTGAAGCCAGAACAGCGGTAATAAATCCGCCCAGAAGAATCAAGCCACCCAGACCAACTGTTCCATCCTCCTGCACCGGCCAGAATGCATAAATCCACCTTCCGGTAAATTCATTTGTATGAAAAAGTACATAGAAGAGGCGGGCGCCAACAATGGACGCAATAATTATGATAAAACCCAGATTGACTATTGCATCACCATTCACTCCCCGCTTCTCTCCTTTTCGTACAGCCACATATATACCCAGAATAAAAGACAAAGCAAGCATCACGCCGTAACTATGGACAGCAAATGGTCCAATGCGAAACAATTCAGGATGCATAAATTCTCCGTTTTAATATTCGTATCTGTTTTTGTTAAAGTTCAATAATATTCCAATCATAACCATATTCGTTATTAAAGATGATCCTCCGTAACTTATGAAAGGGAGTGGCAATCCCGTAACCGGCAGAAGACCTACCGTCATGCCGATATTGATGACGGTATGAAAGGCAATTATTGTAACAATGCCAATGGCCACAATACTGTTAAACCGGTTTCTAACAATAGTGGCAATCTGAATTCCACGGAATAAGAGTAAAAAGAACAGGGATAAACCCAGCATAGCGCCCAGGAATCCGAATTCTTCACCTATAACTGCATAGATAAAATCGGTATGCTGTTCAGGAAGAAACCGCAATTGAGTCTGAGAACCCTCCATAAAACCCTTACCCATACCTCCTCCTGAGCCGAAAGCTACTTTCGACTGAATTATCTGATAACCGGCTCCTCTGGGATCTACTTCCGGATTCAGGAATATTTTAATTCTGTTTTGCTGATAAGGTTTCAGGTGATTCCATAAAACAGGAGTCAATAATCCCATGGCGATGTTGAGGAAAAAATTCGCAATGATAACTAATTGTGATCTTTTATAATAGACAAGAAATATAACCAGCACCGCCATAAGAAGAAGAAAAGTAAGAAATTTGAAAGATCCCAGAATTATCAGAAAAGGCATGATGATCAGAAACAGATTACTTAACTTCAAACCGGCCCAGTATAAAACCGGGAGGGCCATGGCTGCAAAAACCATGGATGTTCCCAGATCGGGTTGACGGATAATCAGCAGAAACGGTACAACGAAAAACAGGGCCGCCAGAATGAAATTCACGGGCTGGTTCGGATCCTTCTCACCCTGATAAAGGAATCGTGCTACAGCCAGCAATGTAGCCAGTTTTGCAAATTCAGACGGCTGAAAAGAAAGTGGTCCCATTTGAATCCAGCGTTCGGCACCCTGCCCCGTCTTTCCCACAAATATCACCAGAACCAGGAAAAAAAGCGAGATTCCATATAAAGGAAAGGCAGCCGCATAGATCCACTTATGGGGAATCCAGAAAACAGAGAACATCAGCACCAGACCTATCAGGATCCAGACAAGCTGCTTCAAAAAATAATTGGTGGTTCCCCCTCCTCCATTTCCGGTATGGGATGTTGAATAAAGTGCCAGAAGCCCCATAACCAGAAGGCCAGTAAGGGATATTAAAAGAAGATAATCGATTTTTTTAAATAACTGGAACATACACAAAAAATTTTCTCGCTCAATTCTGAGCGGTTGAGTCAATTACTAACGTCTGCAGTGAATCATTAAGTGCCTTAAGACTGTCCCTTCTTGCAGCGATGGCAGCCAGGATTTTCCTCTCCAGCTCATAATCATATTCACCCTTATAGTAAAAATATTTTTTGAGATACGCTCCGGCAATGGGAGCGGAAACTCCTCCTCCCGATCCCCCATTTTCCACCAGTACACAAATAGCGATTTCAGGATTTTCAAAGGGAGCATAACCAATAAACCAGGCATGATCTTTTCCATGAGGATTCTGAGCTGTACCGGTTTTTCCGGCTGAGCTGATTCCATAAAGTCTTGACAATCCACCGGTGCCCCCATCAACCACTTCCCGCATTCCTTCCAGAATTAAATCGTATACTGAGGATCGGATTCCTTCAATTTTGGTCGATTCTGCGGGTAGTTCTTCTTCTCTTCCTGTGAGTGGATCCACCAGTTTATAGCCAAGATGTGGCTTATGCAGAATTCCCCTGTTGGCAAGTATTGAAACAAACTGGGTCATCTGCAATGGTGTTACCAGAATTTCTCCCTGTCCTATAGCCAGATTTGCCAGCATTCCCTTTGTCCATTTCCCTTCACCGTAAACTCTGTTATAATATGAGGTACTTGGAACCAGCCCCGGATTTTCATTGGTCAGCTCAATACCGGTCCTTTGCCCGAAATGAAAAAGTTTACTATACTTGTTCCAGGCATCCAGTCCGATAAGTAAACCAAGTTGATAAAAATAGACATTACAGGAGTTCTTAATTGCGCCCTCAAGATCCAGTGTTCCATGTCCTTCAGCCTTCCAGCAACGGACTGTTTTTCTTCCGATCACAAAATAGCCCGGACAATTCATCTTCCGGTATGGCGAAATTATTCCTTCGTTCAGTGCCGCGATGGCCGCAACCAGTTTATAGGTTGATCCCGGCGGATAACCGCTCTGACAGACACGATCGTAAAGAGGGTGGTGTGGGTCGTTCAGCAGATGATCCCAGATTTCAGAGGAAATAACGCCGCTCAGTTTGCTGACATCATAATCGGGTTTGGAGAGAAGTGTAAGGATGCCCCCCGTTCTGGTATTCATGGCAATCAGTGCTCCCCGTTTACCTTCCATCAAAGAGTCAGCATATGCCTGAAGCCTGAAATCGATGGTGAGATAGAGATGCTTCCCCGGTTCAGGCCGAATGGTCTTATTATTCGTCACCTGACCCACAACACGTCCAGCCGCATCCACATTTACAAATCTGTATCCTTTTGAACCTCGAATCTCGTCATCAAAGGTTCGCTCAAGAGCCTTTTTCCCTACGATGTCCCCGGGTTCCAGTTGAGGATATGCGTCCAGCTCATGTTCGTCAATTTCCCCCAGGGTTCCCAGTAGATGAGCTAAACCGGAATCTCTGATATAATGCCTTTTTGGTTCCGACTTCCATTCGATTCCCGGCAAATCAGTAATATTTTCCTGAATCCAGGTGAGTTTTTCAATATCCACCTGACGCATCACCTTCACCGGCTGGAATCGCCCCGCCTTTCTCAACTCCTTCCGGATTTCTGCCGCGGGAATATCAATAAGGTCAGAGACAATCTGAATAGTTCTCTCAGTCGTCTCCACCGGAATAAGATAGAGAGAAAACGCAGGCCGATTATCCACAATCAACCTTCCGTCATGATCATAAATATTACCACGCACAGGGAATTGCGTTACCATTTTTACACTGTTCTCGAGGCTTTTTTCGGTATACAGAGAGGACTGGCTGATCTGAAGATTGAAAAACTGAAGTGCGAGTATCAGAAATATGGCTGTCAGAGTACCATACAAAACATATTTTTTCATTTCGTTCTCAGAGAATATCATCTCACAGCCCCATCACTCAGCCATTAAAGGTTCCATAAAATAATAAAGTAATCCGCCAATGATTATTGTATACATCAGATTCGGAATTGTGTAGAATATGATGAGAGATTGCAGCGAAAAATGTTCCCCCAGTGTATATATGAAAAAATAGATGAAATCATGCGCCAGGCCACTTATCAGCAAAGTAAGAAGGAACTGAGCCCTCTCAGCAAATTTGCCGGAAAGCACACCGGCCAGGAAACCTGCGACTGTTTTGGAAAGTGCAGCAAGACCAATTAACTCAGTTCCCACCATATCCTGCAATAATCCGATAAGAAAGCCAGCTGTCATTCCCCAATCCGGTCCCTTTCGCAGGGCAAAGGCAACCAGAACAATCAGCAATAAATCTGGTCTCCACTGCAGAATTTCTATGAAATTCACCAGAGTCATTTGAAGAATGAAGGCAAATAGAAACAGTAATAAGTACCGGATAACAAGCTGGCTCAATCGATTCCCTCTCTGGATTTTAATGAATCGGGAGTTTTAATGACAAAAACCTCCTCCAGGCGATCGAAATCAACTGCTGGTTTTATTTTTATTTGTTTAAAAAGTTCGTATTCGTTTTCCCTTACTTCCGCCACAATGCCGATTTTTATTCCTGCGGGATAAATACGGCTCAATCCCGATGTAAGCACCACTTCACCAGGTTCTACCACAACCTCTCTTGAAATATAGTTAAGGTCCAGCCAGAGATTTCCGGACCACCCCACAACGCCCACTTCTCTGCTCTTTTGCAACCTCGCACTCACGAGAGAGTTCCGGTCCATCAAAATCTGCACGATTGACTGATTTTTTTCTACCACCAGACTTTTACCAACCAGACCCAGATCTGTAATAACCGGCTGGTTTTTCTCAACACTGTCTGCAGAGCCGACATCCAGAATCAGTGAACGAATCGTTGGTTCCTGCCCATAGCCAATTACTTTGGCAGCAATCAGAGAGTAATTACTTTCCTCTTTGAACTTCAACATGCGGTGCAGCCTGATATTCTCAAGCATACTTTCCTGCATCTGCTGATTTTCCAGGGACTTTTCAAGCAACTTTTTTCGCAGTTGCTGATTCTCTTCTTTCAGGTTTTTCACAAGGTTGACATGATCACGAATCTGATGCATCCAGCTCATGGTCTGCAGAACTGCAATGCGTATACCTCTCAGCTGATAGGGATCATTCAAGGTCATTAGGAAGAGGGAAAAAACTACATAAAACCCCAGGAGAAAAACTGTCCGTCGTTGACTGAAAATTCCAAATACTTTTTTCATGAAATAAAAAAATGACCACGCTGCTTGATTACAGCATTAATCTGGCCTGCCGGATAGATCCGGCATAATTCCAACGCCGAATTTCCCGGTTCAGCCAATCTGATTAAAAACATTCCATGATCTTTTTGCTATGATTAAACACGTTTCGATCTGAATAAAACCCTTAAATACCGGTTAAAATCGGTGAGGATTTTGCCGGTTCCGCGGACAACTGCCGTCAGAGGATCCTCCGCAACGTTCACCGGCAATTGAGTCTCTTTTTGTATCAACTCATCCAATTTCCGCAAAAGGCCTCCACCACCTGTCAGAATAATTCCATGATCGAGAATATCGGAAGCCAGCTCCGGCGGTGTACGCTCCAGTGTCAAGCGGACTGACTCCACAATTGTATTCACCGGATCCATCAGGGCTTCCCGGATTTCTGCCGAATTGACTTCCACTGTCTTCGGAATACCATCAATCAGATCCCGTCCCTTTACCTGAGTGGTTATTTCCTGTTCCAGCGGCATGACCGAGCCGATCTCGCATTTTAACATCTCTGCAGTTTTTTCCCCGACCAGTAGATTATAATTTTTCTTAAAATACTGAACAATAGCCTCATTCATTTCGTCACCGGCAATTCGGATGGATGTATGCAAAACAATCCCACCCAGCGAAATGATGGCTATTTCACAGGTTCCGCCGCCGACATCCACAATCATATTCCCAACCGGTTTCTCAATATCCAGACCAATTCCGACGGCAGAAGCCATTGCTTCGGCAACCAGGTATACCTCCCTGGCACCAGCACGCTCTGCACTGTCCCGAACTGCCCGTTTCTCAACCTCGGTGATACCCGAAGGAACGCATACAACAATTTTACCGATTGATATCCGGTTAACCTTGGCTTTCTTGATGAACTCCCGCATCATGATCTCAGTTGCTTCAAAATCCGCAATAACTCCGTCTTTCAGAGGCCGGATGGTAATGATATCCTGGTGAGTTCTTCCATACATCTCACGTGCCTCTTTCCCCACTGCCAGAACTTTACCGCCGTTTTCTTCCAGGGCAATAATGGAAGGTTCATTTACAATTATACCACGGTTTTTTACATAAATCAGTGTATTTGCTGTTCCAAGATCGATTCCGATATCATTGGATAAAAAGCTCAAAAAACTCATTGCAAAAATCACTCCCTTAATTAGTCACATCAGTGTTTAAAGTGTCTGATACTGGTAAATTTCATTGCCATATCATGTTCATTACATGCATCGATTACTTCCTGATCACGAACCGAACCTCCCGGCTCGATAACCGCTCTGATACCCAATCGGGCAGCTTCATCAATTCCATCCCTGAAAGGAAAAAACGCATCGGAGGCCATGACTGCTCCCTGAAGTGAATGATCTGCCTCCCTGGCTTTCATCCCGGCCAGTTTCACCGAATCAACCCGTGACATCTGTCCGGCACCCACTCCTACCAGCATTCTGTCTTTCACAAAAATAATTGCATTAGATTTTACATGTTTTACCATCTTCCAGCCAAATATCAAATCACGCTCTTCTGCTTCATCCGGTCTGCGCCGGGTAACATCCCGCAAATCCTCCGGATTGCAGGAAATATTATCGGCATCCTGAGCCAATACTCCAATCGGTAGTAACTTAAATTCCAGCCTGGAGTTTTGCATGGAATAATTTTTTTTAATTATCCTTAAATTTTTCTTGGTTTTTAAAGTATTCAAAGCAGATTCTGAATAACCCGGTGCAATGATACACTCAAAAAAAGTTTCTGTAATTATTCTGGCAGTCTCTTCATCGATTGTCCGGTTTGCGGCAATGATGCCTCCAAAAGCGGAAACCGGATCACCGGCCCGCGCTGAGCGAAAGGCGGTCATCAGATCCTCAGCTATTGCCGCACCACACGGATTGGTATGTTTAACTATCGCCACACACGGTTCCGGAAATTCTTCCACAACAGCACCGGCTGCAACTGAATCTACATAATTATTGTAGGACATCTCTTTGCCCCACAGTATCTCAATTTCGTTTTTATCCCCAACGCCATCTGGCATGTTATAAACCGCGGCTCTTTGATGGGGATTTTCCCCATAGCGGAGATCATTCCTTTTTATATAAAAATGAGAAATCCTCCGTGGAAGATTACCAGTCTTTTGAAACGAATCCAGATAACCGGTTATTCGTGAATCATAATAAGAAGTGGCAAAAAACAGATCGGAAGCCAGTCTAAGACTAAAATCCCTCGGAATTTTAAAACCGTTTTTCTTCCAGATATCCAGAAATTCCTTATACTGATCCGGGTGATGCAATGCGATAACATTTTCATAATTCTTGGCCGCCGCACGAAGCATGGTCGGCCCGCCAATATCAATCAGTTCAATCATCTCCGATAATGTTCTGTTCTCCGGAAGGCCCTCCACGAAAGGATAGAGATTCACCACAACCAGGTCTATTGGATCAATTCCCAGTTCTGCTAATTGTGCCAGGTGATTTTTATCCCTTCGTGCCAGGATGGCTGCATGAATATGAGGGTGGAGCGTCTTTACACGTCCATCCAGAATTTCCCGGAAACCGGTTACTTTCTCTACCGGCGTCACTGTCAGTCCCGACTTAGCAAGATAATCAGCCGTTCCTCCGCTGGATATTATTTCAATGTGTTCTTCCTGCAGAGCTTTGGCCAGTTCCAGCAACCCTGATTTATCCCAGCAGCTCATCAGGGCACGTTTTATAATAATTAATTCGGACATGCCAGTATTACCAAAAATTAAAAACTAATCTAAGAATGAAAAACAACACGGTTCTGCCTTATTTCAAATGACTGCGTTAACAATTTCTTGATAGCCTTCGAAAATAATTCGTGTTCCACAGACAGGACATTTTCGGCTATTTCATGTGGATTCGTACAATGGCTGATGTCAACCGGAGTCTGCAAAACAATAGGACCTGCGTCGTAATTTTCGTTCACCAGGTGAACAGTGACTCCACTTACTTTGGCACCGGAATTAAAGACTGCTTCATGTACATGCATCCCATACATCCCTTTGCCTCCGAAGGAAGGAAGCAGTGCCGGGTGAATATTAACAATACGGTTGGAGAAGGATTTAACCACATTGTCAGGAATTTTCTTCAGATATCCTGCCAGTATGATCCAATCAACCGAATGCTGTTTTAATATCTTTAACAATTCAGTTCCAAATTCAGCTGCATTACTGAAATTTTTTGGAGGAATTATATAACAGGCAATATTTTCATGACTGGCAAATTCGAGTACATCAGCCTTTGGATTATCCGCAATCAAACATTCTACCCGGGCCGGAATATTTCCGGTTTGAATGTTTTCATATATTTTCCTGAAATTGCTTCCCCTGCCAGATGCAAAAACAGCCAGTTTCTTCACGGAATATATTCCTTAATTTAAGCAAAAAATATAACACGAATATGCATCTGTATCAAAGCTAAATATTAAAAGAGAACTGCGCCGGCTGGTGGTTGCTCGCAAAGTCAGCTTTGGCTCTCATTCAGATGAAGGGTTGAAAACCAGAGAAATATTAA
>JAFGSO010000349.1 GCA_016934605.1 Calditrichota bacterium
AGCGGACGGACATCTGGTCGCTGGGTGTGGTGTTGTATGAGATGCTGAGTGGTGAATTGCCTTTTCCCGGGGAATATGAACAGGCCACTATTTATGCTATTCTCAACAGCGATCCTTTCATAGACGATAAAATATCATCTACAATTGCTGACCCCATAAAACAAATCCTGAATAAAATGCTTCAAAAAGAGGCTGGGCAACGATACCGGTCGGTTAATGAGATTCTTGACGATTTAGACCTTCTGAGGGGAAATAAACCTAAAACTGTAAAATCAGCTAAAAAGAGATTTCTGCAGGTATGGCTTCCCTCAATCCTGTTGGTACTGGTGTTAATGAGTGCCTTCTGGTATTGGCATTCTTCAAAAAAATCAGCGGTTTCGGAATCCAGCGCTGTCAAATCTCTGGCCGTTTTACCATTTGTCAATATGAGCGGTCAGATTGAGAATGAGTATTTCAGTGATGGCTTATCCGAGTCAATTATCAATGCCCTTACCAAAATCAAGGACTTGAGGATTGTAGCCCGCACTTCCTCTTTTGCTTTTAAAGGCCAGGATTTAGGGATTCAAGAAATAGCTGAAAAACTGCATGTTCAGCATATCCTGGAAGGAAGTGTCCAGAGGTCCGATAACCGTTTACGGATCACTGCGCAGCTTATCAATACTTCAGACGGATTTCATCTCTGGTCGCAGCAATTTGACAGGGAATTAAAGGATATTTTTGCCATTCAGGATGAAATCGCCCTGGCCATCGTTGACAGATTACAGCTTGATCTATTACCGTCCGAACGAGTACAACTGATTAAAAGATATACCGATAATATTGATGCCTATAACGATTATCTAATGGGTCACTTTTTCTGGAACAAACGGACAGCCGAGGGATTTGAAAAAAGTATTATATACTATCAGTCTGCTCTGGAAAAAGATTCCGATTTTGTTCTGCCGTATGCCGGGCTGGCTGATGTTTACGCCTCCCTGGGATGGTATGATATCCGCCCTAAAAAAGAAGTTTTTGATACTGCTTTAACCTATGCCCGCAAGGCGCTGGAAATCGATGATCATAATGGACAGGCTCATGCTGCCATGGCGAATTACCGGGCCTGGTGTGAATTCGACTTTGAAACCGCAGAAAAGGAATATAAGCAGGCGTTACATTTTAACCCCTCCGAGGCCGAGATCCATCATCAACTGGCCCATATCTTTGAGCTCCGCGGCTTTTTTGACCAGGCTATTGATGAAATGCAGCAGGCTATTAACCTGGAACCGTTAACGGTCAATTTTAATACCTGCTTTGGCCAGATTCTGTTCTATGCCGGACAACTCGAACGAGCCAGACAGGTTCTGCATAATTCGATAGAGATCGATTCAACTTATTTCTGGTCCTATTACTGGCTGGGGCGGGTTTATCATGCCTGTGGTCAGGTGGATGAAGCCCTGAGACTGTTAAAAAAAGCAGGTAACTATCCCTCGGTACAGACCATATCTCTGGGAACCAGCGGTCACATCTATGCCCGGTTGGGTCAGACCGAACAGGCTTTGAAAATACTCAGTCAATTGCTGAAAATGTCCGAGAATCACATCGTTGATCCTCTATACATTTCCTGGATTTATATCGGGCTCGGTGATTGGGAAAATACCTTCCCTTATCTGGATCAGGCTTACCAGGGGTTATCCTCCTACCTGCCGATGATCAAGATTGATTCGTTTTATGATACCTTGCGCAGTGATATCCGTTTTAAAGAATTATTACGGAAAATGGGGCTCGAAAATAAAAAAACATCGGAGGTTGAAAAATGAAAATACTGACAATACTTTTGACATTTACAATAATTTTAAGTTTCATTGTTGCCTGCCAGAATCAAGCAGCCATGTCAGAGCTTGAGGGATTCCGGGCACAGAGAGCGATCGAAGAACAGAATAAAGCAGTTGTTCTCAAGTGGCTGAATGAGGTCAATCGGGAGAATTTTGAACAGCTGTTCGATGAATTATGGACCAAGGAATGCCAACAGTATCTGAATTCCAATCCCAAACCTTATGAGTACGATCAGTTCAGACAAATGATCAAAAATCTCTATTTAGAATTTCCGGTAATCACACACGAGGTGCAGAACATCTATGCCAGGGGAGATAAGGTTATCGCCTTATTTTCGGCACGGGTAAAGCATGATGTGGATTCTTTTGGTGTCCCGGCAACCGGTCGGGAAATAAAATGGAAGGCAATTGCGGTATTTCAAGTTTCCGAGGGAAAGATTAAAACCAGATGGGAGGTGTCAGACCTGTTAGGCATGTATGAACAACTGGGCATGAAACTTCAAATGAAAGATGTGAAAAAATAAAGGAATATCATAGAATGAAAACAATCCGTATAATCCTTCTTCTGGCAATTTCTTCATTTTTCTGTTCAGCTGCCAGGAAAGAGAAGCCACAGCAGAACTTGAACAATTCCGCGCACAGACCGCCATTGAAAAACAGAACATCGAGATTGTTAAATTGTATGTAGGAGAAATACTGAATCAGGGAAATCTTTCCATGGCCGATTCAATTATCGGTGATGCTTTCGTGTATCCGGCTTCTGACACCGGAGGGAGGGGTCCGGAAGCACTGAAGCAGGTCATTTCATATTTCCGAAGCACGTTTTCGGATCTGGAAGTGACCATTGATGAAATGGTTACCGGCAAGGAAAAAGTCGCCTGGAAATGGACCGCCCATGGAACGCATCAGGGTGAGATCTTCGGGATTGCCCCTTCCCATAAGCCGGTAACATTCAGTGGAATTATCATTGATAAGGTAATCGATGGTAAAATAATGCAACGCCAGGGAATCTGGGAGCGAATGGCTTTAAAAGAGCAACTATTAAGTAAGTAATTGGAGACATTGAGATCAGGATTCAAAAATATTGGCCTAGGAGCTCAGGAAATGAAAAAAATGATGATTTTCTTTTTACTCATTGTAATACTCTCGACAGGGAATTACACCAATTCTCAGGAATACCAGGCTGTACAATTGCCGACAACCATCGTCAGAGAAATCAAATCAGATATTGTTAAGAATATGGTTTATGAATTATATATCGACCTACCCCCACGTTATAAAACTTCAGATCGCTCCTATCCGGTTGTCTATCTTTTGGACGCTTATGAGATTTTTGGGCTGCAGCTTCAGACATACCAGCAACTTATTTTTATGAAAGAAATTCCTGAAATAATCCTGGTAGGAATCGCTTACAGAATTGACGGTAATTTTTATACGGATGGATTAAGAAGACATATGGACATCCGGGCCCGAGATTTTACTCCCACCCATATGTCATATGAACAAACCGTCGAGAGGCACGGGGAAGAGATAGCCGATTATGTGCGTGTTTCCGGCGGCGGTAAAGAATTCCTCGGATTTATTGAAAAAGAACTTATACCCTTTATTGAAAAGGAATATCGGGCCGATTCGCAAAAAAGAGGAATATTTGGCTATTCCCTGGGAGCTACTTTTGTCACCTATGCGCTGTTCGCCAGGCCGGGTCTGTTCAGGAATTATTTTATCGGCAGTCCTTTTCTGAACTGGGATGATAAGGCCGTCTATAAATTTGATCATACCGATAAATTGCTCGGCAGCGGGGATACTGTGAATGTTTATCTTTCCTGGGGAGAACTGGAATCCTCAACGGGCAGGCATCATCCACTCAAGGATTATCTGGAAGAAAAGGCCAATCCCAATATCATTCTTCTTTCTGAAGTTCTTCAGGGCGAGACTCATCTTTCCGGTATTGGCCTTGCGCACTCACGAGCATTCCGGAGACTTTACGGAATGTAGGGAATTTTTGCCGG
>JAFGSO010000350.1 GCA_016934605.1 Calditrichota bacterium
TGACCGTTCCTGTTAATAACCAGATTTTTATAATAATCATCGTCCTCCAGCAGTTTTACCGCCAGGAAGCGCGAGGGGTAGTTTAACGAGTGAAGCAGATTGCGCTCTATTGCTTCCTTTAATTCTGCGATTACCTCTTCAACATCTCTCTGACAGTTTACTTTTATGGGTTGATAGGTATGTTGCCCCTGAATAATACTTTTGGCCAGAACAAAAAGATCGCGAACACCAAGGTTCTTGCTGGCGACGGTGGTCTGAACCGGGATCCCCAGGATTTCTTCCAGTTTAGAATGGTCAATTTCAATTCCTTTCCTGCTGGCTTCATCCATCATATTCAGGCCAATGACTATGGGAATGCCCAGTTCCATCAATTCCAGGGTCAGGGGCAAACTTCGTCCGAGCTGGGAAGCATCGATAACATTGATAATCAGATCGAAATTTCCATCCAGAAGATATTTTGAGACTTCAGATTCTGCTTCATTAGTGGAAGAGAGTGAATAGGTTCCCGGGAAATCTACGAGATGGGCGACAGTTCCGTTCATTCTCACCCGGCTCTGGGTATATTTTACGGTCGTCCCCGGAAGATTTGAGGTAGCGGATTTATAACCTGCCACAGAATTATAGATTGTGCTCTTTCCCGAATTAGGCTGTCCCACCAGAGCAATTTTCATAATTCTTCTACCAGTATTCTTGAAGCAATGCCCCGCCCGATTGCTACCGAAGTTCCATGATTTTCAACCAGCAGTGGTCCGGCGAACGGTGCATTTCTTTTTACTTTAACTATACTTCCGATCCCGATTCCCAGTTGTCCCAGATTTCGGCGCGCATTTTTACCACCAGCAATACTGATAATTTTCACAAGTTTATGTGAGGGTATTTCCAAAAGTGACTTCATAGGTTCCAAATTTCTTAAAAATGAGCATTCGGTCCGGAACTTTCTTCTGTTATCTGTTCTCTACCGCATATACCAGATATTCGACAATCGGTTCCAGTAAATTAATATTAAGATTTATTATCAACAAGGTCATATTTTATTTTATTATTATTGAATGATCAAATCTTTTCTTCCACCTGCCACTCTTACTGGTGGAGCTGTATCAAAAGTAATGTGTTCTGAAAATAAAGACGTTTTTACAAACATTCAGGATTTATGGAGACTCTCCTCTTATGCTCCCTCACATCGAAAGAGATGAGACTATGGAATCAGTTGATAGGTTTATTTATCCTGAATAATTCATGAATTCCATGACATCAGAACATCAGGTCGCTTCTTATCAGTAAAATTCACGCATTTTTATAACTACTTCAGTTTTTTTTCTTTATTCCCGTCCTTTTGGCCGGACCAGTCCGGCAAAGCCGTCCTCACGGGCCTGTCAGGCTGCCAGACTGGCAGGCTTTTTTCTTTTGTATTTAGAATGAGTCTTTCTCTTTGTTCTCTGTAAGCTCAGTGGCACATGAAATAGCCACAGAGGACTCGGCCACAGAGAAAAAGAACAGAACATTGACTATTTATGGTAAAGTTTGTGAATTAACGGGGTTATAAAAGATATTTTTATACTTACACGCAAATTTTGGTTTTTGATACGAAGCCAAAACTCCTTTCACAAGGACAAACAACCAACTTCCCCGGTAACAATAATTTAAAGGGCTTGGAGCAAGTCCGGACGATAATATACTTTAACTTTTTAAGACTCTTTTAACCAATTTGTATCTTCAGCGAACAGATACTAAATTCTGGAGTTTAGACTGTTGAGACTATGCAGGATTATATTGAAATTCGGGGAGCTAAGCTCCATAATCTGAAAAATATCGACATCCGTATCCCGCATCGAAATCTGGTTGTCATTACCGGTCCGAGCGGTTCGGGGAAGTCCAGTCTGGCATTCGATACCCTCTACGCTGAGGGACAGAGGCGATATGTAGAGTCACTTTCAGCGTATGCACGGCAATTTCTGGAAAAGATGCCCAAACCGGATGTGGAGTCAATTACCGGGATACCTCCGGCAATTGCCATTCAGCAAAAAGCTCCCTCAGGAAATCCCAGATCCACAGTGGGGACAGTTACAGAAATCTATGATTATCTCCGTCTGCTCTATGCCCGGATCGGAGATACCCATTGTCCCAACTGCTCAGCAGCGGTAAAAAAAGATCAACCCGAAGATGTACTGAATTCCATTAAATCACTTCCGGAAAATACCAGATTTTATATCGCTTTTCCCTTTGTCCCTCCACCATCCACGACAGCGGAACAGCTGCACCAGATGGTGACCGCCCGCGGATTTATCCGCATCTGGCAGCATGACCGGGTGGTTGATCTGCGGGAGAAAAATGCCGGATCGGCTGTAGAGGATACAGCTGTGATTGTGGATCGCCGGATTAAAACCGGTGAAATAGACCGATCCCGGCTGGTCGATTCCATTGAAACAGCTTTTACGGAAGGCGAGGATACACTTTTTATAATACAAGCAGACGGAGCCAGGGAAACCTTTTCCCGGAATCTGGTCTGCCGTAAATGTGGTACCAGATTATTAGAACCGCAACCCCGTCTCTTCTCCTTCAATAATCCCTTCGGGGCCTGCCCCGGTTGCCAGGGATTCGGTGACATGATGGACCTGGACATTCATAAAATAATACCTGATCCCACAAAGAGCCTGAGAAACGGAGCGATAGCTCCCTGGACAGGTCCCTCTTACCGTCATCTGAATACCCGACTGTCGAACATTGCATCAAAATATGGTTTCTCGATGGAGCAGAGTTTTGAAGAACTCACGGAAGAACAAAAAAATGTTATTATAAACGGTAACAGAGACTTCATTGGAATAAGGGGATTTTTTAAAAAACTGGAGCGTAAGAAATACAAAGTCCATGTCCGTGTTTTCATGAGCCGCTACCGCAGTTATTTTACCTGTACACTTTGTCACGGAAAAAGACTTCGCCCTGAAGCTCTGGCAATTACACTGAATGGCAAAAATATTTCAGACCTGGTGTTATTAAGTATACAGTCCCTGAAACAGTTTTTCGACAAATTATCTCTCCCCCGCTATAAGCAGGAAATTGCCGGTCAGCTGTTGAAGGAAATCAAGAGTCGACTGCAGTATCTCATCGACGTGGGTCTGGATTATCTCCATCTGGATCGCAGAGCCAATACCCTGAGCGGGGGAGAATTCCAGCGTATCAATTTGGCCACTGCGCTCGGGACCTCACTGACAGGTACTCTTTACATTCTTGATGAACCCACCATCGGCCTCCATCCCAGAGATACAAATCGTCTGATTGAAATTCTTAAATCGCTTGTAAAAATAGGTAATACCGCTGTGGTTGTTGAACATGAGCGGGCAGTAATCCGAAATGCAGATTATCTGATAGACCTGGGACCTGCAGCAGGAAAATCCGGCGGTGAGGTAATTTATCAGGGAAATCTACACGATTTTTCCCGTAACGGGACCAGCCTCACTGCGCAGTATTTATCAGGAGATAAAACAATTCCCCGTAAGAACGAATACCGGCAAGGGAAAAATCTTGCCATAACGTTGGTTGGGGCCCGGGAACATAATCTGAAAAATATTACAGTCCGTTTTCCTCTGGGCAAAATAACTGCGGTTACCGGCGTATCAGGGTCGGGAAAAAGTACCCTGATTCAGGATGTTTTATATAATGGTTATATGAAGAATCGCGGAGACCTCCGGGTTCATGCCGGGGAACATGACGAAATCAGAGGCCTGAGGAATATATATCGCATGGAGATGGTGGATCAGTCTCCGATCGGACGAACTCCCCGAAGTAATCCGGTGACTTATATCAAGGGATTCGATGAAATCAGACAACTTTATGCAGATCTCTCGAGATCAAAACTTCATGGATTTAAACCCGGTCATTTTTCATTTAATGTGCCCGGTGGGCGCTGTGAAAACTGTCAGGGAGATGGTCAGTTAAAAATTGAAATGCAATTTCTGGCAGATATCTACATCGAATGTGATATCTGCAAAGGTAAAAGGTATAAGCAGGAAATCCTTGATATTTATTATAAGGGGAAAAATATTAACGATGTGCTGGAAATGAGCGTTACCGAGGCACTCAGCTTTTTTTCAGATTTACCCGGAATTGCCCGTAAAATTCAGGTTCTTGATGATGTGGGCCTCGGTTACCTCAAACTGGGACAACCGGCAACCACCCTGTCCGGCGGAGAGGCACAACGAATTAAGCTGGCCGCTCACCTGAACAAAAAGACACATCGTGATACACTCTTTATTTTTGATGAACCAACTACCGGACTCCATTTCGATGATATAGCCAGGTTGCTGGTTGCTTTCGATGCCCTGTTAGATAGAGGTGCGTCCGTCCTGATTATTGAACACAATCTTGACGTTATACAGTATGCTGACTGGATTATCGATCTTGGACCCGAGGGTGGAAAAGATGGCGGGTACATTATCGCAGAGGGTACACCGGCAGAAATCATGAAGACGAAAAACTCGTACACCGGACATTATCTGCAGGAGCTGATACATCCGGATTCATCTGTTTAATCCTTCTTAAAATTCAATTGAAAAAGAATCCGGTCCACTGTCCTCTGAGTAGCACCAGAGTTTTTTTCAACTACACGGAAGGCCTGCCAGCCTGATTCCTGCCGATGTATTTCATTGATCAGAAATTTACGGACCTGATTTTCAATCTCTACAGAATTGTGAACTTCCCAGCCTCCCTTGCCGGCTTTCAGCAACTGGGCTTCATGGGAATTCTGATTAACGGGTCCGAAAATTACCGGAATTTTATAAACTGCAGCCTCCAGAACATTATGTATATTCTGCCTGAAACTTCCACCCACATAAGCCACCTTCGCAATACTGTAAATGTTTGCCAGCACTCCTATTCTGTCTATAATAACAACCCTTTGATTCCGGTAGTCGGCCAGTTGAGATAGCAAAATAACCGGTTCCTTTTTGAGATAGCTTTTGAGCTCATAGATATGAGCAGCGGTAGGTTCATGCGGGCAGATAATCAGGAGCAGATTCTCATAATCCCTCAGGAGTTTCAGAAAGGCAGGCAACAAATGCTGGTGATCTTCAGGCCAGGTACTTCCTGCCACAATTGTCCAGCGGTTCTTATAAATTCCCGCCGGAATAACCTCCTTTTTTACCGATTCTTCGCGGCGGAAAATGACCTGGTCGTATTTGGTGTCCCCCACCACACTACATTTCTCAGCACCGATCAGTTGCGAGAAATTGTGT
Organism: Calditrichota bacterium; assembly: GCA_016934605.1. GTDB lineage: Bacteria > Calditrichota > Calditrichia > RBG-13-44-9 > RBG-13-44-9 > RQOF01. The sequence continues at coordinate 5,229 of JAFGSO010000350.1, forward strand.
CGATCGGTCTCCGAAACAGTGAGAATATGGGTGAAATATTTGTATACTGACCGGTGAAAAGCTCTGGTCAGGAGCAATAAGCGGCTGCTCTGTTGATGAAGTGATGCGTTGATCAAAAAAAGCGGCACGGTGAACAGATGGCAGAACCAGATCTGGTTTGGCCAGACATCATGCTTGGCCACAATCCATAAAGATGGCTTGACTTTCCGCATGAATCTCCATATAGAAAAAAAGATTTCATGGGGCGAGTAAAGGAAAAGACCCACCTCTTCGAAAGATTTAACATTTTCAAATCCTGAAGGTGAAAAGAACAGCACAATGATCCTGTATTCCGGTTTTCTTTTTTTAAACTCGACAAGAAACGGTTTGGTGTGTTCGAATTCCCCCATAGAGGCACAGTGAAGGACAAGAATCGGTTTATCGGCATCTTTGACTTTAAGAAATGGCTTCAGTTTCCGAAAAAGTCCGAATCTGCCCCAGAATCCTTTGCGGACTTTCTCATTGAAAAGGGACACCAGGAATAGAGCCAGATAAAAGACCGGAATAAATAGAACATTGTACAGAATCGCATATATAACCGAACTCAAACTTTCACTCCGTGTCAATCGATTTAACTTCTTCCAAAACTGCAGCCCGATGTTGCAGGATTATTACTGTTTTCTGATAAGTTCATAGGGTGCCGCACGTAAATCCCTATAGATATTCACATAATTCCTGTATCGTTCCTCAAAGATGAATCCCTGTGAAACAGCCTGTTTTATACCGCAAGCGGGTTCTTCGATATGATTGCAATCATTGAACTGGCATTGATCCTCAAAATTCCGGAATTCTACAAAATATTTCTTAAGATCTGCCCTGTAGATATCCCACAAACCAAGTTCCCGGATCCCGGGAGTATCGATAACATATCCTCCGAAGGATAAAGGGAAAAGCTGAACAAAACTGGTAGTATGTTTTCCCTTGTGTGTTTTGGCACTGATCTCCACAATTTTTAGATTCAGCGAGGGTTCTATTTCCTGAATAATTGAACTTTTTCCGACTCCTGAATGCCCGACCAGCACAGAAACTGCATCTTTTAAAATCATTTTAACGTCATCCAGACCTTCCCCCTGATGAGCCGAAACAAAATAAAAAGGGTAATTCAATTTACGATAGGATGAAGCATACTTCTCAAATTGCTTTTTCGCTGCCAAATCAATTTTATTGAGACAGATGATACTTCGGAGCATGTTTTTTTCAGCAATCACCAGGTAACGGTCCAGAAGACCTGATTTAAAGGCCGGCTTTTTCACCGACATGATAATGACCATCTGGTCAATATTGGTAGCGATGATATGTTCTTTGTATGCCTTCCCCTCCACGGCACGGCTCAGTTTGGATTTCCTGGGTAATATCTCCCGGATCACCCCTTCGTTCCTGGAAACCGATTCTATCAGCACATTATCTCCTACCCTGACGCTGGTAGTATCATCTTTCGGGGCACCTACCAGTTTCCCACGGACTGTACAGGTAATGGTGTCCTGGTCTGATCTGACCAGATATTGACTACGAGTCGCTTTAATAACCTTCCCCGCTAGCATCAGTCCAGCCCGTTCAGATAAGAAAAAAAGCTGTTAATTTGACTATATAGACCCTCATGCTCAGTCTGAGAATAAACAGATTGCATAACGATTTTCCGCGGTGGTCTGTAACTGAACTAAAAAATGAAACTCTTCTTTTTCTTGTTTTGAGAGGGTCCCCTGTGTTTCGGGCACATTCCAGTAGGATGATATTTGACATTGAATACTTCATTCAATATTTTCGGGCAGTAATTGGTAGCCAGGTCTCCGGTTTCCTCACATACCTGCAGAGAAATGACATCCGTGGGTTGTTGAAAAGACTCCTCCGGAATATTTATGGAATCATAGACACGATTTATAAATTCTGCCCAGATAGGCAATGCTGCAATCGCACCGGATTCTCCCCGCCCAAGAGACAGCTGTGGATCATCGAATCCCACCCAGACTCCGGCGGTGAGTGCAGGCGTATATCCGATAAACCACGCATCGGTAAAATCGTTCGTTGTTCCCGTCTTGCCTGCGGCAGGTTTTGTAAATCCATATTTCCAGCGGAGGCTGCCCCCCGTCCCCTGATTTACAACAGACTCCAGCAGGTTTGTCATAATATACGCAGTCGCCTTGCTCAAAATTTCACTACGCTTTGTTGGCATCTGAAAAATAACATTGCCAAAACGATCTTCAATCCGCGAAATCGCAAACGGCTCAACCCGGACTCCCTGGTTGGCAAAAATTCCGAAGGCCGACACCAGTTCAAGCGGAATAACCTCTGAACTCCCCAGTGCCAGTGTGGGAAACGGGCGGAGTGGAGTATTGATACCCATTTTATGGGCATAATCAACCACGGTGGCCGGGGTAATTTCCTGAATAAGCCGAACCGCCACCAGATTGATTGAGTTATACACAGCTTCACGGAGAGTGGTTAATCCCCCAAATGTTTTGGTGTAATTTTCGGGATCCCAGCGGCTCCCGTCAGGATTAATGATTACCACCGGCTGATTCAGAAACTTGTCAACAGTGGTGTAACCGTTGTCAATAGCTGCCGTATACAGAAACGGTTTAAATGCAGATCCCGGCTGACGCCTGGCCTGAACAGCCCGGTTAAATTTTGATTCCGTGAAATCACGGCCTCCCACCATTGCCATGATGTGTCCGTTCTCCTGATTGATGACTGCGAAAGCAATCTGTACTTTCGATTTCTCGGCAAAAACAGAATCCGTCATATTCAGTTTCTTTCGTAACGGCTCCAATTTTTTTTCAGCTCTTGCCTGCAATTCCGGCAGATGCAGGTAAACAGCGGAATCGACCGCCGCCTGAACCTTTGAATTCAGCGTTGTATAAACATTCAGTCCATCTTCATAAATATCGACTCTCAGTGAATCTCCGATAACCTGAAGTTGTTGCCTCACGTATTCCGTGAAATATGGAGCCACTTTACTCTGCAGCTCGAATTCATCGATTTCAATCGGCAATTGACTCAGACTGTCATATTCCGCCTGCGTCAGTTCGCCCCTTACCACCATATTCCGCATCACCAGATTTCTCCTGGCTGATGCTCTTTCCGGATGATTAATGGGAGAATAATATGCCGGCGATTTTAAAACCGGTATGAGTGCAGCGCTTTCTTCAATGGTCAGCTCCGAGGCATCCTTGCCAAAATATTTTTTGGCTGCAGCCTGTATACCGTATACTCCATGCCCAAAATAGGTCTGATTCAAATACATTTCCAGAATTTCAGTCTTGGAATATGTTCTTTCAATCTGAATAGCGGTAATAATTTCCCTCAGTTTCCGGTTCATTGTCTTATGAAAACCGAAATAAAGATTTCTGGCCAGTTGCATGGTAATGGTACTGAATCCCTGACGAAAACTCAGAGACATGAGATCGACCAGTATCACCTTGGGAATGCGCTTGACATCTATGCCCCAGTGACGGTAAAACCGATGGTCTTCAGTGTAAAGAAGAGCATCAATGGTATGCTGAGGTATTCGCTCGATTGGTACATATACTCTGTTGTATTTAAAGAGTTCGTGAATAAGTTCTCCGTCCTCGGAGTAAACCCGAGTCACCAGGGCGGGATCAATATTTTCCAGCTCGGTCAATGAAGGCAAACCACTCAACAGATAAATAAACCAGCCAAGAATTATTACGGTAATGCCGCCAATAATAATTGCTTTCTTCCGTTCTTTAATCTGTGACCATAAAGAGCTTTTCTGGAGACGATTCACTGTAATGTGTATTTCCTGTTTTGGTTAAAAAAAATTATGGAATATTATACTTCCTTAAAACGGGAACTTGTTCCATCATAAAAAATACAATTAATGCAGTTGAAATTAGAGGGTACCATCATCGAATGCAAGCTGTTTTTCCTTAACAAAACAGTCTTATTTCAGGATGGTATTCATCCTAAATAAAAATTATATTGTATTTTTATTTTTACGGAAATGATAAAAGCATGAATTCACTGAAAATATTTGCGGGAATCATACTCCTGGCTACAATGCTTGGCTGTGCATCGGGAAGTCGAATAAAATCTCCACAGACCGACATGCAGGATCCCCTGGATTCTAAAGCCTACCAGCATTATTTCAACGGAGCACTGCTGGACTTCCAGGATCGTTATGAACAGGCGCTGATTGAATACTACCAGGCTCTTTTATATGATTCCTCCTCTGCCCAGATCCATAAGGCTATCGCCCGTAATCTGATGCGTCTTCAATATTATGAAAGTGCCACTAAGTATCTTGAAAGATCCCTGAGTCTGGATCCGGAAAATCGCGAGACCCTGAATTATCTGGCGGAAGCGCACTATAATCTTAAGAACTATACTTCAGCCATCGATTATTATAACCGGCTCCTGGAAATTGATCCCTATAACACCACTGTCCAGAACAATCTGATTTATCTCTATTCCCAGCTGAAAATGGATGCAAAACTTCTGAATTTCTATAAAAGGATGATGACCTATTATCCGGACGATTCGAAATTCGCCATTCAATACGCTCTTGCCAATCTGAAACAAAAAAACACTCTGGAAGCAGAGCGGATCCTGGAAGAAGTAGTGGCACGGGATTCCAGTGAAATAGAAGCACTGCTCGTTCTGGCCAATCTTTATGAAGTGAAGAAAGATACAGCCGGCGCCATTCGCATCTATGAAAAAATGTTAACCCTGGATTCAACCAACGATGAGGTGCTCAGCCGGGTATACCGTCTGTATCGTTCGTCTGAGCAATGGGATAAACTGATAAACCTTTTCACTTTTATTCTCTCAGAAAATCCTGATAATTCTCAGGTACGGCTAATGCTGGCAGAAAGTTATTTTTTCAAGGAAGATCTTGATAGTGCAGCAGATGTGGTAAAGCCGGTAGTTGATGATTCCTTATACCGAACGCCGGCTCTTGAATTACTGGGCCGAATTGCCTTTGAAAAAGAAGATTTTAATGAAGCCGAAAAACATTTCACTACACTCACTGAGGAAAATCCGAATAATCGATTTGGCTGGCTTTTTCTGACCGTGATTTACAACCGGCAGCAGAAATTTAATCGGAGCGTCCGTGTCCTGGAACAGGCCCTCTCTGTTCATCCGGATGATACGGATCTGCTTTCCATGTATGGATCGGTTCTCAGTCAGTTGGGACGGGATGAAGAGGCGCTGAAACCTTTAAAGAAAGCTGTTAAAAAAGACAGCAGTGACATCAATACGCTCTCTTCTCTGGCCGCAGTATATGATAAAATGAAGATGTATGGGAAATCCGATTCGCTTTATGCCATTGCACTGAAAAATGATCCGGAAAATGCTCTTATACTGAATAATTACAGTTATTCCCTGGCGCAGCAGGGTCTCCAGCTTGAAAAAGCCTTGCAGATGGTTAATCGGGCTCTGGAACTAGATCCGGAAAATGGTGCGTACCTGGATACAAAAGGTTGGATCTATTATAAGATGGGAAATTACCGGGAATCCCTGGAATTTATTCAAAAAGCGCTGGATTCGCGGGAAGAAAGTGCAGAGGTCCTGGAACACATGGGTGATGTATATTTCAAGCTGAACAATACCGAAATGGCAAAAAAATACTGGAAACAGGCCCTTGAAAAAGATCCAAACAATGAGGAGCTGGCCCGGAAAATTCAGAACTTATGAGATGTAACACTATCAGATTCTCCGCCATACTTCTAATAATGGTTTTAGGGTGTAGTTCCACCGCTCTCCGGCAAAAACCGTCTTTCGTGGAAGCCTCACTGGAGCAGTGGCCGGAATACTATAGTAAAAATCGTGACAACATCCTGACAATGAAAAGCGAAGCCGTGATTACCCTGGAATCGCCTGCCATCGCCGGAAATTTCACGGCAGAGATGCTTTATGGAGCACCGGATACGCTCTTTTTAAAAGCCGAGGGTCCGCTGGGAATCGATCTGGGAAAAACATTTATTGGAAGAAAACGATTTATCCTTTACAACCAGTTTAATAATACTTTTTTCTCCGGCTCCCTGAATGATAAATATTACAGCACCTTTCTGGAAACAGATGTAGCACTTAACGACATCAAAGAAACGATAATCGGCTATCCTCCATTGCCTGGCAATATAAGGCTGATTGATGAAAAACACGGAATTTTCATGACAGGAACAGACGTCGGGAAAAAGCGATATGTGGTCAATACAAAAAACTGGCAGCTGGAATCGATAGAAATCTTTAAAAACGATAGAATGGTTATCAAGCAGGAATTTGAAAGGTACACATCGGAGCAGGGAATTCCTATTCCCCGGCTGATCCGTATTATACTGCCACATAAAAAGGAAATGGTTGCAATTTATCA